>JBJOOT010000047.1:0-21619 GCA_046051185.1 Pseudomonadota bacterium
CGCGTGATTTGCCAGTCAGTGAATTATTACGTTTAGCCCTAAAATTTGATATTGAATTAGCCAAACTGATTCGCCAATTGATTAGTGAGCGTGACCCACGTAGCGAGATTGGCTTAGATGTGTGGGGGCAATTACTCGCACTCCCTCATTATTATGAGTTTGCCGAAGAGGCACTACGTAAACATTTTGGGCGTAAAGAATTAAGTCCAGCATGGTTTCAACAGTTACTTCTTAACGCAAGCACTGATGCAGGCTTAAAATTTGCCAAAAAATATTTGCTGGAATTACATCCGCTCAAAACCCTAAGTACTACCTATTTCCAAGAAATTTTGGAGCAAGTTAATACCAAGAGTCATGAGCATTATGCGGTCGCTGGCTTTGTGCTCACACTGTTAGTGCAATTGGATCTAAAAGAACTACCCTCAAGCTTTATTCAAACAGCACTCTTCCATCCATTTTTAACTTGGAAATTCCGCGAGTGGCTGCAAAATGATCTCTTAAAAACTCAGCAATTACCGCTCGACTTTTATCAAGCATTGGCTTATGAGCCGGATTGGTATGCACATCCCTTTATCCAGAACTTGCGCCAGTCTCATTTGCCTTGGACGAAACATCTGAGTTTTGATCCTCGGTTGGCAGAGCAAGTACGCGGTTGGTTGGCAGATGTACGCCGTTTTTCACCTGCTGATTTAGGTTTTGCGTGGTTGATGACCTTGGTGAATCGTGAAGAAGCAGTTTATCATGATTTTGCAGTGAAATTGATGATTAAGGCGTTTACACCTGCTGACTTTGCCCCTAGAGCAGCGGCTGTACCCGTCCCTACGAAGACGGTTGCTAGCAGTAACTCCATTGATTTAAATAAGAAAACCTTCTTATTCACTGGCAAGCTCAGTACGATGACTCGTGGCGAGGCAGAAGCCAAAGTGACGGCGGCTAATGGCAAAAATGCGGGTAGTGTAACGGGTAAATTAGATTATTTAGTGATCGGTGATGAAGGCTCACCTTTATATGGTAATGGGCGTAAAGGTAGTAAACAGGTCAGTGCGGAGAAGCTAATCGCCGAGGGTGCTGGCATTAAAATCATTTCAGAAACCGCTTTCCTACAAATGCTTGTGGGTGAGCAACGTGAGTTTTCTGCCGATGCACTCTTAGACGGTTGCAAAACCCTATGGGCGATGGCGGTAGATAAGCCCGATACACCGATTAGCAAATTTGCCATTCAATATCTGCGCTATCATCACCCTGATTTATGCTTAAAGCTGACAGATCGGCCAGTAGATCCAGGTAGTGAAATTCCCGCCAGCTTTGCCAGTTTTGAACAATTTAAACCCTTGTTTAATCATGCTAATCCGGCGCTACGCAATCTTGCCCTCGATTATGCTCATTATGAATTTGCACGCTGGCAACCGAATGTAGCAAACCTATTAGCATTGACCGAGGCGAAATATAGCGATGTCCGTGATTTTGTTAGAAAAGCGCTCACCGAGGAAGCGAGCCAAGAAAATCGCCGTTATCGTTTAGATGCCAGCTTACTGCCTGCGAGCGATGTTTACAGTTTCTGTGAAGCACGCTCAGCACCGACTCGTCAATTGGGCATGCAATTGATTCAGCAGCATGAAAAATTCCAATTACCCGAGGCCTTGTTCCAACTTACAGAAAGCCCTGATCGTGAATTACGTAGCTTTGTAGTACGGATCTTATGGAGCTTGTATCGCCGTTATTCGACGACCGCTGCTTGGAAGCCGAGCTTGCCAGTAATGGCGAACTTAAGCAGCCTTGATCAAGCAAAGCGTGAAGCTGCTTTGAAAAATTTGGGTACAGGTTTGCCAAAACGGCCTGATAATTTGCCAGCGGATACCGAGTCCTTACAACAATTATTACGCCGCTGGTTATACGAAATCCCCCCCGGACGCATGAGTACAGAACGCTTGACGACACGCCTAAAGCCTTTATCCGCTAGCCAAGCTAAGAAGGCTTTAATTGAAACCTTCCGTGATATAGCACTGGATGATGCAGAGTTTGCACAATTGGTGTTGCCACTGTTTAAGAATTTCACACGCTCTAAGGGGCGTATGGAACAAGCGGCCTGTTTGGTGGCGCTGACTCGTTTACAAATAGCTCATCCCGCTTTGGCAGTATAAGGAATAAAGAAGCATTATGATCAATTTACTGCATGCCTATCGTGGTCAAATTCAAGGCTTGGTGAGTCATGGTTGTTACAGTGTTTTTATCACTAAACACCCTGAAAATCAGGCTACCGAGCTATATCGTTTAAATACCCGTACTGAATACACCCAGCTACAGCATGAGGCATTACCTTGTAGTGCCAGTGCTTTAGTTGGTAATGAACAGCAGATTTGGCTGGCTGGCACGGATGGTAAGCTCTATAGCAGTGCTTTGGAGGAAGGATCAGTCAAGGTTTTAAGTGGTTTGGATTTTAGCCAAGCTGAAGTATTGGCATTAGCTTTATTAGCCCAAAATCGTTTAGCCATCTTACAAGCTAAGCAGATTCATCTGCTTGATTTAACAACGAATCAGCTAATACAAAGCTTTGAGCAACAAGAAGCCGCCACTACACTTGCCAGTAGCCCAGATGGCTTATGGTTTGCGGTCGGTTTCCAAAAAGGTAAGATCGCGGTTTATCATTCTGAAACGCCGACTAGTGCCTTTGCTTTATCCAGTGAAGGGGCTGTGCATCAAGGCCAAGTGACCGCCTTGTTATTTGCCCCTAATGAATTGCAATTCTATTCAGCAGGTGCTGATAAGAAGCTATTTTTAACCCATGCACGAGGTAAGTTACAGCCTTTAGACAAAGGTAAAAGTAGTCATCATGAGCTGCCAATCAGTGCCTTATTATTGGGTAAAGAGCGTTTATTCACCGGTGCACAAGATAAAAGTATCAAAGCTTGGGCTTATAGTGGTGGCCAACCCATTACCTTAAAACAAGGTTTGCCGACTATTGCTTATTTGAGCTTGATTCAGTATTTGGATAAGCCAGCGCTTTTAGTTGCTGGCACGGATGCTTCGTTAACGATCGTAGGCTTAACTGAAGAGGAAAAGTTCACTGAAATCAAAGCGACGATCCATGATGGCTATGCTTGGGCAAAAGAGTTTGCAGTGCGTAGCGATCCATTGGAACGCGAAAAAGCCTTGGCTTTGCTGGCGGAGTATGATGATAAACGCGCCTTTGATCTATTAGATCAGCAGCTTAAAAATGAGCAAGATCGTGGCCTACGTGAGCAATTGATTCAACGGGTGGCTAAAGCCAAGCATCCGCGTGCTTTGAGTTTATTAGAGGCCGCTACCAAAGATACACGCCATGACAGCGTGCGCCAACAAGCCTTCAAAGCTTGGGAAAGCAAAGTCGCTGTGGATGATTTGCGCCCATATGAAGTTGCACTCGCCACCCAACAGCTTGATATTGGCAAAGAAGCCTTAAAGGTTTTAGCCGCTCTTGCCAAGGATCAGCCGCGTGCAGAACAGATGCTAGTACAAGCGCTGGGGCATAAACAAGCAGCTTTGCGGCTGATGGCCTTGAGCTTGCTGGAGGGGGTATATGGCTCTTCACCGCAAGCATCCTTACAGGCTTTAATGGTTGAGCAGCCTGATTTACAAGCAGCCGCTCTGATTCGTTTATATCAGCGCCATCTGTTGCAAGATATGGAGGTACAACGTGCTTTATTGCTAGCACAATCAGCCAATGATGCAAATCTACGCCATACGGCCTTTTTGGTCGCTATTTTAAGCCAAAGTCCTTTGACTCAAGCCTTAAAAGCCCTAGAGCCGGATTTAGCGCGTCAGTTGCAAGAGTTGGAAGATTTTGAGTTGCTCGGTGATGGCAAAGCACAAGTAACCAAGGTGAGTAAAAGCACCAGTAAAGAGGCAGCCAAACTCATTAAAGCGCTAGGATTTGCAGATTATAATGTGCTGTTACAAGGCATGAGTAATCGTCATGCTGATATTAGTTTCTTGGCAGCATTTGCCTTAGCCGTACTGCAAGATCAACGAGCTTTTGGTATGTTGCTGGTCTTAAGTCAAGAGTCAAATGCCAAGATTCGTGCGGGTGTTGGGCGTGCCTTTGCATGGCTGAATCAAGCCGATAGTATTCCGACTTTAGAAATCCTCTTGAATGATAAAGCCTCTGAAGTACGCGATGCTGCCTTCAATGCTTTGCAAAAACTGCAAGCCAACCCTCTCTTAACCGCTGAACGGGGCTTTGCTTCACAGCATCAAGATATTCATGCTCGTAGCTTAAAAAGCTTATTGGATATTTTGGCTGAGCCAGAGGCTAACGAAAAACCGAAAAAATCCTTATTAGGCTCTCTGAAATCCGCTTTGTTGGGTACTCAAGAAACGAACCAAGCAGCCCCTCGAAATGATACAGAGCAGGCCTTAGCTTTATTGCAATTAGCCCTGAATGATCCATTTGAACCAATTCGCCAAGAAACTTTTAAAACTTGTTTGAATCGCCAATTAGCTGGTTCAGAACTGGAGACCCTGCGCTTATTATTGACGAGCCGTTATGAAAATCTGCATCGTGAAGTGCTGCTGGAAGTCTTAGCTAAAGCACGGGTTTTGCCGCCATTAGCTTGGGTAGAGCCTTTGTTATTGGAATTATTCAATAATCGGTTTGCGTCGGTGCGTCTCCAAGCCTTGCAGTTTGCTTTAACTGAAAAGAAGCGCGTGGATACTCAAACAGCCTTAGCCACGGCGGTCAAAAGTAACTTTGCTGATGTCCAAGGCGAGGCTTTGCGGTATATCCAAAACAACCCCAGTAAAGCAAATCAGGCGCATTTGCCAGCTTTACTGAATGATGAACATGAATCCTTACGCAATTTAGCGATTAAATTATTGGTCGATGCTGATCAGCAAACGGTGCTTTTACAGGCTTTAACCAGCCCTTATGCTGATGTACAAGTCACAGCCGCCAATGCTTTAGCTAAATGGGGTGAACCACAAGCTTTTAAAACTTTAGAATTATTACTAGCCCGCCCTGAGCCAAGCCTCAAAGCAGAGCAAGCTCAATGGCTAGATATCACTTCACACGCTTTACAAGGCTTAGCTTCGACTTTGCAAGCCCAAGCTTTTCCGACCATTCAAAGCTATTTGCAATCAAAACATGCCGCCCTTGTGGAGATCGCGGCCAAGGCATTGCCTTATGTGGTGACTGCAAAACAGCTACCAATATTATTAGATTTGCAAGCCGATGAGCGCCCCGTGGTGCGTGCCAATGCGGGTTTTGCTTTAGCTTTATTAGCTGAACCCCAAGCCAAAGCGGTGTTAGCGGAAACTCAATTAATCGAGCAGCAATTAAGTAGGTCACAATGCTTGGCTGCCCAATTAGCCTTAGAAACAGCAACGCCTTTAAATCTACAAGTGTTTTTGCAAAGTGAAGCTAGCTTTATTCCTGCCGTATTAGCCTTGGCCAGTCATGAACTGCTATTGCATGGTGATGAGCCGGAGTTGAGTACTTGGGCTTTGAGTTTGAACCAAGCTGAACTACAACAATTTTGTGCTGATTTGTTAGTACGTTATAGCGATGAAACAGCTCGTTGGGCTTATTTAGAACAATGGCTGCAACAACAGCAAGGTTTGGATAGCAAAGATCAGGATAAGCGTTGGAATATCAGTCTCGCCCATTTACAACAGATCGCCATGATTTTGGTCTATGGTAGTGGTCATTTAAAAGCTTATTTGCTCGATATTCTGATACGCCTAAACAGTATGACGGGCAAAGCATGGCTCTTGGAATACACGGCTTTCAATAAGCGGTTTGCTGATGAGATTCAAGCCGCGCAAGCAAAGCAGCTCAAACCCGCTGCTGCTAAACCAGAACAAACCGCTTGGAATCAACGCGCTTTCGGTGCTTATTTAGGTTTATTACGTCAAGAGCATTCACAAGCTATCCGTCACAATGTATTGAGCTTACGTTTAAAAGCCTTGCGTAGCCTACAAGACTTAGCACGCCGTGATCAAACTTTATATGACAGCGTGGTGAGTAGCTTCATGACCTTATTGAATCATGAGCAAGTGGAGCTACGCTTATTTGCTTTTGAGACTTTGCAAACGATGGGGGTCGATTTGGCATTACTCGGTAATACCGCAACGACTTCACCACGTAGCGATATTGCCCGTAAAGGTTTAGAGCTACTGATTCAGCATTATCCGCTCAAGCAATCGCATCAATTGCTGCAAAACTTAATCGGTAGCAAGCATGAGATTCTTGCGCCAGAAGCATGGACATTGTATAGCGATGATGTTGGTTTGGTGAAGGCTGCTCCGTTTGCCTTGCAATCTCATCATGAGGCTTTACGTCTACAAGTGGTGAATGAATTAGCAGCGCATTATGCTGAGGTCGATGTGCCACCTTTATTAGTGGCGGCCAGTAGCAATAGTGTCCTGAGCGTGGCCATGAAAGCCGCTGAAAACTTAGCTCAGCAAAAACATCCACAGGCCTTAAATGCCCTGATTGGTTTATTTAAGCGCAGCACGGATACCCAAAAACGTGAGGTTTTAAAGGCATTGCGCTTATTACCGAATGCTGAGCCTGCACAATGGTTGGTAAACTATCTGAATACCGAGTTTTTGGCGGCAGATTTGTTGAATCAAGCTTATGAAGTGATCGCCAGTCAGCGCCCAACCGAAGTATTCAAGCCTTTATTAAAGCGCTTAGCACAAGAGCCCAAAGAAGCCAAAGCGATTATCAAAACGCTGATCACTATCACGGGTTTTGATCAGCCGATTGAGGACTATCAAGATGAGTCAGCGGATAAGCGTTGGTTAACACGACAATTCCCGCGCCATGAGGATTTGCTGATTCAGTTATTCAATAGCTTGATTCGCTTGAATTATTTAGATGAGGCGGTGCGCTTGGCTGATGCACTGGGTTGGGTACAAACTAAGGATGCCGATCAAGCTTTAGCCGATGCTTTACCCGTTTTAGATACTCCGCAATTGATCCCGATCTTACAAGCGATTGCGCACCGCGCCCTAAAACGTGCGGGTCGAGTGAATGGCTTGCTGACAATGCTCACGCATAAAGATGTCGATCTGCAATTCTTAGCAGCAGAAGGTTTGGCAAAGAGTGGTCATCAGCAAGGTTTTAGCATTCTGCTGGCAGCGATGGATTATCAGAAAAATGATGAGTTCCGCAAACGTGCAGCCTTGGCTTTAGGTCAGTCGGGTGATGAACGTGCTTTAGATAAATTGCTGAAATTAGCCGAAGACAAAGAGCATTATTTACATGAAGTTGCGATTGAAGCGATTGGGCATTTGGGTCAAGGCGAGCAAGGGGAGCGTATCTTTAAACAGATTAAATCCCGTTTATTAAATGCAGAATATTTCTCCGATTTAACGACGCATGCTTTGAAGGGTCTGCGCTGGTTGAATACTCAAGAGGCTTGGGCGCTGATACAAGCTTATGCTGCCGATAGTACGCGCTATAGTGACTATCGCGTACATGCCCTTCACTTACTGCAATATCGTGATACGGAGGCGACCCGTCAGTTTTTATTGAAGCTCTTGCGTGAAGAGTCATCTAACTATGAAGTGATTCAGGCGACTTTCAATACTGCAAGCTTATTGTGGAAAGCGGATCCTAACACCGCGACTGAGGCGGACTATGCTCTTTTACAAGGCCATTATCCGCAAACGGATCCGAAGCTCTTAGAGCGGATCATTGATACCGCCCCTACGGCCAAATTATTGGAATTACTGGGTAAAGACTATGCGCCGGATGACCCCGCGTATGCTCAGACTATTATCGCGCATTTAGGTCAAGGTTTATTGAAGCGTAGCGATTACCAAACGGATGAATTACAGGCTTTATTGATGGTACAAAAGCCAGAGGTCGTGGAATTAGTAGCCCATTTAATAGGGCGCGTGGATAAACTACCTAAAGCCTTGATCATGAGCCTAGAGCAAGGCTTTGAAGTCTATTTTACCCGCTGGCAACAGGCTTATCAGCGTTTAGAACAAAAGCCAGATGACTCTGGACGGCAAGCTGAAGAACAAGCACTCACAAAAACATTGAAGCAATTGTTATGGACACTGGTGCAGCAAAATCTGCAACCAGCAAGTTTACTAGCATTGCTCACCACCGAACAGAAAGCCGAGCGTGGTTTCCAAGTACAGATTCTGACCGCTTTGTTAACAGTGGATAAGATCCAGACTCAGCCTTTATTAGCCGCTTTAACTCGCTTACAAACCGTGCCTGTATTAGAGGTGAGTACTTTAGCTAACCAATTACTGGCAAAACATCAACCCACCGCTGAGGTAAATTGGCAGCGTTTGCTAGCACAGCCAGCAACTTTATTACAAGACCATTTTGCCCCCAGTTTGTCAGCGGCTGCGGCAATGGCAGCGCATCAAGCACAAGTTTTACCCCTTTTGATTGCCAAACAAGAAGTACCTACTTTGGTACAGATTGCTAATGATCAACAACAACAAGAAGCCTTACGGTTGGGAGCGATTGAAGGTTTGGCGCGGATTATGACAGCAGAAGCTGAAACTGCCTTACAAACTATTAAAGAGGCTGCAAATGATGCGGATATTAGTAAAGCTGCCTATCGCGCTCTGCGCCGCTGGCAACGTAGCCAAGCCAAAGCCACTACGGGAGCATCAGCATGAGTACTGAAACCCATCCAGTCCCAGCAACAGCAAGCTTTGTTCTACGTTATCAGCAACCGAGTGATTTTCATCATGATGCGGTGCAGTTATTGACGCATTTAGAGCGTGAATCGGTGCAATTTGCAGGTAAAATTAAACAACCGTTGGCCTTCCGGGAAGGTTTAGCCACTTTATTTGCCATTGTCAGCAGCGATTATCGTTATGTGCCTAAAGATCGTGCGGCCTATGCGGCTTTCATGCAAATGCGCCGCAGTTCACAGAATCAAGGTTTAGCAACAGCGTATCGGGCTTATTTTGATTGGCTATTGCGTAATGACCCACAAGCTTGGCTGATTCTTGACCCGATTATTAGTGTGCACCCTGATGGTTTATTGCTGGAGGTCTTCAGTAAAGACGAAGGCTGTTATGCTGCTCTCAATTTGGAGCATGCAGGTTTTGAAACCCAAGGCTCAATCCAATTTGGCACGACAAATATCGATTTTAGTCAAGAATTAGCTCAAGGTATCGAGCAAATTCGGAGCTTCCGCACGACACAGTTAGCGATTGGCAAAGAAGCGGTTAGCTTACAAACCGAAACGGCAACCGCCTTGCCGGATACCGAAGTGATCGAAAAGCGGATTCAAGTTCCACAAACTTGGATTCGTGGTTTCTTACAAGTGCAATCGGCTACACAATTAGCGAGCGATAGCTTTTTCTTAAAGCCCATTGATTTGTATAACGCCCTACGGCATTTGCGTCTGAACGCAGATTTGAAAGGCAAAAAACGGGGTTTGCGGATTGAATTAGTGCCCAAGCAACCGCCCCGCTTGGTTTTAGAGCCGAATGATCTAGTCATTGAAGGCAGTGCTGAGGTTTATCAAGGCAAACAAGCCAAAGTGATTCGTTTGTGGGGACGGCGGCGTTTGAGTTTACTGAAGCGCTTTTTGCCGTTTGCAGATAGCATTCAAGTGCAAGTCTTGGGCAATGGTATGCCCAGTTTCTGGATTTTACGTGGGTCAGGGATGAGTTTGACCTTGGCTGTCACCGGATTTACGGCGAGTAATTGGTCACAAGCCCTGAATTTTGACTTGCTGCTGCCGCGCCGCACAGAGACTATCTCTGAATTAAAAACGGTGGTGGATGCGCTGAAATCAAGCTATATGGCGAGTTTAGACGAGTTAGTGAAGGCGACTCAGTATACCGAGCTCGTCTGTCGGACGGCTTTGCAACAAGCGAGTCAGCAAGGTTTAGTGATGTATGACTTGGCCAAGCGAGTCTATCGCTATCGCCCTCTCACCCAAGAGCCGCTTGATATGGCGCATTTCCAATTCCGTCAACCGGCTGAAAAATTAGCGTATGATTTAGTTGCTCGCCAAAAAGCCATTAGCCAATTACAACTCCACATTATACCTTTGGAGGGCACTGAAATTTCTGCAGAAATCACGGTCAAGGAAGATAAACGTGATTATCTAAGCAAGCTCAAACTCACCGAGGAGGGGCAAATCAGTAAGGCCTCCTGTTCTTGCCATCAGATTATGACGCATGGTTTGAGCCACGGTGCGTGTAGTCATTTGCTGGCCTTGCGGATTGCCTATGCCGAGCAGCAAGCCAATCGTGATCTAAGCCTAATTACCCAAGAAACACGCCTGCTTACACGCCGCCATAAACAACAACAAGAGCAGATTCAAGTGACCTTAAATCAAAAGCGTTTGTTGATTAGCCGTGAGCGCAATCAGCAGAACCAACAACAGCAATTCGCCTTCAATTCCGTGCAAGAAGCGCGTCATGCGTATCTAGGCAAAATCGCACAATTGGAACTGAGCGGCTTTATTGAGGGCTAAAGCATGAGTGAAACGGTAAATCGTTACGAACAAATCTGGCAAGCAATTGAAAAAGCCGGTAGCGTAAATGCTTATGTGCAAGAGCAACTGCGCAAAAATGGCTTTTTAGTGACCCGCCGTCCTACGGACAATATGACCAAGGCGGAATTGGAAAAATACCGCCAAGAGCTAAAAAAAGAAGCGACCGAGCAACGCCGCCTAAATAAAGAAGCTGGGCAAGCTTATAAGTCCAAGCATATTATGCACTTAGGTGAAGGTATTTATTGGTCAGATGACAGTAGCGAAGATCAATGGGATTTACCGAATGCCCATAAGCGCTTGCTAGAAAATCAATTGCCTGTGATTACCAAAGTCGCGCAATTATGCGAAGCCTTAAACCTCTCGGTGAGTGAATTGCGCTGGTTATGTTATCAGCGTGAAGTAGCGAGCAAAACGCATTATACCCGCTTTGAAATTCCCAAGCGTTCGGGTGGAATGCGGGCGATTTGGGCACCTTTGCCCCAATTAAAACAAGCCCAATATTGGATTTTGCATGAAATTCTGGAACGTTTAGTGGTGCATGGCTCAGCACATGGCTTTATTAGTGGGCGTTCAATTGCTACGAATGCCGCTGAACATACGAATAGCCAAGTTTTGGTTAAGGTCGATATTAAAAACTTCTTCCCCAGTATTAGCTGGCGGCGCGTGAAAGGCGTATTTCGTAAAGCGGGTTATCCTGAACAAATTGCTACCCTATTGGCCTTATTGTGTACTGAGTCACCTCGCGAAATGGTCGAGCATGATGGTAAACCAGTGTATGTAGCACTGGCTGATCGCTGCTTGCCCCAAGGTGCTCCCACCAGCCCCGCATTGACGAATGCCTTATGCTTAGGTTTAGATCGGCGCTTAACGGGTTTTGCACAAAAAGCGGGTTGGCGTTATACGCGCTATGCAGATGATTTAAGTTTTAGTTTACCGCTCACTCATCAAGAAAAACCTGAAATCAGCCGTTTATTAGGAACATTAAAGCGTATTTTAGGTGACGAAGGTTTTGAGCTGAATGTCCAAAAGACACGAGTGATTCGTACTGGCGATGTGCAAGAGGTGACGGGTTTAGTCGTAAATGGCGACCAAGCGCCTCGTGTCAGCCGGCAGCTCAAACGGCAAATGCGGGCAGCGGTGCATAATCTGGAGCAGGGCAAGGCTTTACCAGAGGGGGAAAGTTTGTCACGTTTACGAGGCTATGCGGCTTATATTGCGATGACTGATCATAAGTTGGGCACGAGTTTATTCCATCAATTACCCGCGATACCTGAAAAGTGATTTATGCCAATATAGGAGTAACTTATTTAACTACTTGAAATTTAAGATTTAAATTTTAAATTTAATAGTTATTCTTAGATTTACAATTCCTTTACAAATCTTTTATTCGTTTTTAGTGCAAAAACAAAAAAAATAACTACAATCCTCCGCTGTGCAAAGACTAAGCACGTTTTACCCATCATTTCCGAGTGTCTTGTAAATGATTGGTTTATCTATTCTTGGAGGAGACCCAATGATGAAATCATTAAGTACTGTGATCGGTGCTGCTTTATTAGCCTTGAGTTTATCGGCTGTTGCTGAAGATGCTAAACCAGCGGCTCCAGCTGCTGCTCCCGTTGAAATGGGTACTGAAGCTGAAGCACAAGCAATGAGTGAAAAAGCGGCTAAATTAGTGGATGAAAAAGGCGAAGCAGCCTTTGAAACCTTCAAAGCCAAAGACGGTGGTTTCCAAGCAAAAGACTTATATGTCTTCTGTATGGATGAGACTGGCAAAATGTTATCACATGCGCTGAAGCAAGATTTAGTCGGTAAAGACATGATAGGTTTCGACAAATACGGTGACAAGCCATTTGAAAAAATGGTAGCAGTTTCTAAAAGTGCAGAAGGCAAAGGTTGGGTAGATTACAAATGGCCTTTACCCGGTGGCACTGATCCACAAGACAAGAAAAGCTATATTATTAAGAACACTAAAGGCTTCTTCTGTGGTGTTGGTGTTTACGTAAAGAAATAAGCTTCGGTTAATGGCAACGGGATGTAGGCTTGACTTACACCCGCTGCTTAAAGACTGTTATGCTAAGCAAAACTTCAGCGCTTAGTATTTATGAACCATCTGATTATCTTCGATGGCGTATGCCATTTGTGTACTTTCTCAGTACGCTTCATCTTACAATTTGAAACCAGCCCTGTTTTATCTTTTACGCCACTACAATCTAAAACTGGCGCACAATTACTAGAAACTTATGGTTTTGATCCTCATGATGCTAAAACCTTTGTCTTGGTACAAAACGGTCAAGTTTACACCCGCTCCGAAGCCGCTTTAAGAGTTGCGAAGTATTTACGTTGGCCTTGGCGGGGCATATTGGTATTTAGAATATTGCCTAAGCCTTGGCGTGATGCAATGTATGATTATATCGCTCGCAATCGCTATCGTTGGTTTGGAAAGCACGAGGTTTGTATGCTGCCAAAACCGGAATGGCGAGCGCGGTTTATTGAGTGAGGGGTATTCACGTATTACGCTAAACGATTTCTAATCGCAAGATAACGAGGTTGTGGAGATAACAAGCTTTAAAGGTTTCGATCTATCGAATGCATTGCATTATCCTTCTTTTTTTATCCTGAATTTAGATTAGCTAAATAGATAGTACACGAGACTCGTAAGAAAGATGCAAAATTGGTCACTGGCTTTTGATCCTGGCGTGCTGTTAGCTCAACATAAAGCTGGTTGATAAATTGTGGCGTACTGTAATGCTCGCGGCTGGCCATATCATCCAGCAATTGCCAAAATTTATTTTCTAATCGAATACTAGTGACTACTCCCTGAATGCGTATCGAGCGTACGGTGGACTCGTATGAAGCTCGTGCTGCACTAACATAAATATTACACACACCCTTCCTCCTTAAATCACTTAACTACACTCAGAGTGTAAACCACTGCTGATATATCTACACAAAATCATTAATAAATCAAAGTAGTACCCCTTTACTACCCCTTAATGAGTTAGCTTTGTTATTCTCAAATTCAGTGTTAATGAGGATAAAAGTAATGGCCAAATTAATTCACTCTATGATTCGTGTCTTAGATGCTGAACGCTCTATCCAATTTTATGACCAAGCCTTTGGACTAAAAGAGTCTCATCGACTCGATTTTAGTGAGTTTGCATTAATTTATTTGCGCGATGCTAATAGTGGTTTTGAAGTGGAATTGACCCTGAATAAGGGCAGAAAAGAGCCCTACACTCATGGAGATGGTTATGGCCATTTTGGTGTCGTTGTAGATGACCTAGAGGCTACGCATGCACGCCTCAAAGCCATGGGGCTTACGATAGGTGAAATTATTGATTTTGCTCCTGATGGGCAAAGTGTCGCTAAATTCTTTTTTTGCAAAGACCCTGATGGTTATGAAATCGAGGTTTTACAAAAGCAAGGCCACTATCAATAGGCCCAAAAACACCCCTTTTTTAAAGCAGGTGTATTGATTAAAAAAGAGAGGAGGAGAGATAAATGGAAGATTGTATAAACCCTTCCCGTAGGCGATTCATGCGCCAAATATCTGGCATGTTGGTCGGTAGTTTGGCATTCACTTCGGGAGGCATTGCCTTATTAGCTCCCTCAAAAACTTGGGCGCTATCTCTTGAAACCCTAGACACTGCTACGGGTGAAGCGCTATTACGGGCGACTCGCCATATTTACCCGCATGCTACTTTAGAAGATGCCGTCTATGCTTTAGTGGTCAAAGATCTTGATCAAGTAGCCAAAGCAGATCCTAAAATCAATCAGTTATTAACAGATGGAGTAAAAGAACTCAATAAGCGCTCTGGAGGGCGCTGGATGGCTTTATCAATGGAAGATCAATTTCCTATTATCCGCTTACTTGCTGATACCGAATTTTTCCAGAAAGTGCGCAGTACCGCTGTTGTGTCTTTATATAACAATGATATGGCATGGGCGCATTTTGGTTATGAAGGTGCATCGGTAGATAAGGGGGGATATTTTGATCATGGCTTTCAGGATTTGGATTGGCTACCCGAGCCAAGCACCGAAGCCAGCCCACCGAAGATTTAATAAGGAGAATAATCATGACAACAATTGATCTAAATGATGATAGTGCCGTGGTGATTATTGGCTCTGGCGCAGGTGGAGGAACATTAGCCAACGAGTTATGCCAAAAAGGTATAAAAGTCATCTTATTAGAAGCGGGTAAGCGCGAATCCCCACAAAGCTTTATCCAGAACGAATGGGAGTCCTTTAGTCAACTTGCTTGGTTAGATACACGAACCACGTCTGGTAGTTGGCGGGTTGCCCGCGATTTTGCAGGCTTACCCGCTTGGATTTGCAAAACAGTGGGCGGCACAACCACTCATTGGGCAGGCGCAAGTTTACGTATTCAAGAACATGAGTTTAAAGCCTTAAGTACTTATGGCAAGGTAGAGGGCGCTAATCTACTGGATTGGCCGCTGACCCTAGCCGAGCTAGAGCCTTATTATGATTTAGCTGAAAAGAAAATGGGTGTCACCCGCACCAACGGCATCCCAGGTTTACCAGGTAATAATAATTTCAAAGTCATGCATGCAGGTGCAACTAAACTGGGTTATAAGCATTGCAATACAGGTCATATGGCAATCAATAGCCGTCTACGTGATGGGCGGGCTTCCTGTCAACAGATGGGTTTCTGTTTTCAGGGATGTAAGATGGGTGCAAAGTGGTCAACCTTATATACTGAAATTCCAGCCGCTGAGAAAACAGGCAACCTTGACCTACGCCCTTCCTGCCAAGCCTTACAAATCCAGCATGGTAAAGATGGTAAAGTCAGTGGTGTATTATATGCCGATGACAAGGGGCAGCAGCAATTACAAAAAGCTCGCATTGTTTGTGTGGCCGGTAATTCAATTGAAAGTCCCCGGCTATTGTTGAATTCTGCTTCTGAAACATTCAAAGATGGATTGGCAAACTCTTCTGGTCAAGTGGGACGCAATTATATGCGGCATATGACAGGATCGGTTTATGCCACTTTCGATAAACCTGTCCATATGTGGCGTGGCACTACAATGGCCGGAGTCATTCAAGATGAATCGGTGCATAACCCGAAGCGAGGATTTGTTGGGGGTTATGAGATGGAAACTCTATCATTAGGCTTGCCTTTTATGGCAGCCTTCCTCAATCCTGGTGGATGGGGCAGTGAATTTTGTGAGGCTATCGATCATTACGCACACATGGCAGGGATGTGGCTAGTCGGTGAAGATATGCCGCAAGAAAACAATCGGATTACTTTACACGCCGACATGAAGGATAAATTTGGCTTACCAGTGCCTAATGTACATTTTGACGATCACCCCAATGATTTAGCGATGCGCGAACATGCTTTTAAGCAAGGCTCTGCTGTGTATCAAGCGGTGGACGCGAAAAAGATTTACCGGGTGCCTCCCTATCCTTCTACTCATAATTTAGGCACTTGCCGTATGAGTGAAAAAGCACAAGATGGGGTCTGTAATAAATGGGGACAAACCCATGACATCAGCAATCTGTTTATTTCTGACGGCAGTCAATTTACTACTGGTGCTGCAGAAAATCCTACCCTCACTATTGTGACTCTTGCTATTCGCCAAGCCGATTATATTGCTAAGCAAATGAGTGAAAAAGCGATCTAAGCATGGATACTTCAAATTACCAATCAAACAGGATTGGTAATTTGAAACACTGATAGAGGGTACTGGTTTCATGAAGATACTCAAGTTTTGCTTGGGGTTAGGCTTGCTTGAGTATGATTTGAAAAGTGCACTCACTTGTTCTTATGCTGATACCTCTATAGACATACACATTGCTCTCCATTCATAAGTAGCATAAAAAACCAATCTTCGTTGCCAGAACCTCTAAGCCTAAACCACACAACGCTCCACCAAATACGCCACCGAGCGATACTGTCGCCCACTATGCAAGGTCAAACCAATCTCACAAGTACGGCTATTACTGACACCCTCATGGCAAGTTTCTGGTAATTGCTGTTTCAAACGCGCTAAGGCAGCGGCATTTAATTCCGGTGTCATAAAACCTTTATCCCCCCCAAAGCCACAGCAGCCCTCTTCCTCGGGTTCAATCACTTGTGGGGCGCAGCGTTTGACTAATTCGCGTAATACTTTATCCAAACCCATTTTACGAGCACTACAGGTAATATGCAGAGCAATCGGTTCCGCTTGGGGTTTCAGAGTTAAATGTGGCAATAAGAACTCATGGATAAAGCCGGCGGTTTCGTAGAATTTCATCGGCTGCGTTGCACACTCGATCAGGCGCAACGTGCAAGGGCTAGTATCACAGACAATAGGGTATTTGCCCTGCTCACTGGCCTCCCAAAGGATGGCCTCTAATTCACTCATCGACGCTGCCGCACTATCCGGCAAACCTTTACTCGCAAAGGGTAAGCCGCAGCATAAACCGCTGAGCGCTTTTGGAGTAATCATTGCAAAACCGGCTTTTTGCATCAAACTTTGCATGACTTCGGGTAAATCACGGGTTTCTGAGTCACTAACGGCCGTCCCCATACTGCGTGTCACACAAGCACTAAAATAGACGGCTTTGCCATTAGAACCTTGTGCTTGTGGCAGCTCGGCTTTAGCGCCGCGAGGCATAGCCTCGTGCCAAATCGGTGAGCGGTCGCCAGTGAGTTTGCTAAACCCCTGGGTTATACGCGTGAAATTTTGATAGCCGAACACCTTCGCCTTGAAAGCCGCTGCATTCAGGCCAAAGCGCGTCATTTGAGTAATGGGTGCAATATGTGTTTGCGCATAATGGGCAATTTTTTTGGCAGTTTCACCGTTTTGTTCGGTTTTAAGCGCACGCACTAATTCGCCGGTATTAATCCCAACCGGACAGCGGGTGGAACACAGACCATCCAATGCACAGGTTGCTAAGCCTTGATAAGCAAAAGTCTTATCCCAAGCCTGCAAACCGGCCTCATCCTTGCTGGTTTTGCGACGTGCATGTTCCCGCCATGCCACAATACGTTGACGGGGTGTCAAGGTCAGATTGCGAGAGGGGCAAATGGGCTCACAAAAACCGCATTCAATACAGCGATCCACGAGTTCATGGGTGGCAGGCATCGGCTTAAGATTTTTCAGATGAATCGCAAGATCTTCATTCAAGACCACTCCCGGATTGAGTAGATTTTCCGGGTCAAATAAGCGCTTAATTTTCCACATTAAGGCATAAGCATCACGCCCCCATTCTAGTTCAACAAAGGGAGCCATATTCCGCCCTGTGCCATGCTCGGCTTTGAGCGAGCCGCCGTATTTCACCGCGACCAATTGTGCCACATCCTCCATAAAGCCGGAATAACGATCTACTTCCGCCTGCGTGCTAAAATCTTGAGTAAATACAAAATGCAGATTACCTTCGAGCGCATGGCCGAAAATCAAGGCTTCATGGTAGTGGTATTTGGCAAAAATCGCCTGCAACTCGCGTACACCAGCCGCTAATTGCTCAATCGGAAAAGCGACATCTTCGATAATGACCGTTGTTCCAAGCGGCCGCACTGCCCCCACTGCAGGGAATAAGCCCTTACGTACGCCCCAGAATTGAGCATATTGCACCGGATCTTGAGTAAATTCAGCGGGGAATAAGAGGGTTTGAGTGCTGAGAATCTGTTGCAGTTCAGCAATTTTTGCGGCTAACTCAACCTGATTCGCAGCACGCACATCAATCAATAAAGCGGCTGCCTCCAAGCTTAAATTTTTTAAGCTGGCTGGCATCCCTGCTTTAGCCTGTACCGAGCGCAATCCCGCTCCATCAATCAATTCCACCGCATCAACCGGAGCAAGCTTTAAGGCGGTCACCGCCAAACAGGCCGCCTCGACCTGCGGAAAAAAGACTAAAGCAGTAGCCTTATGCGGGTAATCCGGTACGGTGTGGTATTGCACCGCTGCAATAAAGCCGAGCGTACCTTCTGAGCCAATCATTAAATGTGTCAAAATTTCCAGCGGATCGGTGTAATCAACTAAGGCATTAATGCTGTAGCCCGTAGTATTTTTCAGGCGATATTTATGGCGAATTTTGGCCGTGAGTTCTGGATTAGCCTGAACTTCAGCTGCAAGTTTACTAAGCTCATTTAAAAGCGGCTTTTGAGTATTCAGTGCTGTTTGTCGACCGGCTTCAGTGCGAGTATCAATCACCACTCCATTTGCTAACATCACCCGCATGCCACTTAAGGTATGATAGCTATTTTGTGCCGTACCACAGCACATACCAGAGGCATTATTGGCAGCAATACCACCAATTTTACAGGTATTGATTGAAGCCGGATCAGGGCCGATTTTGCGCCCAAAGGGGAGAAGATATTGATTCGCTTGTGAGCCAATAATACCTGGTTGCAAACTAATCTGGCGGCCTTCATTTAGGATATTAAATTCACGCCAACTAGTGCCCTCTAAGCTCACTAAAACCGAATCCGTCACGGCTTGCCCTGATAGACTCGTCCCGGCAGCACGAAAAGTGATAGACACGCGATGCTCACGCGCCAAACTTAGCACGGCTTGTAATTCATCCTCAGCATTCACTTTGACCACTACTGCTGGAATTAAGCGATAAAAACTCGCATCCGTTCCATAAGTCAGGCGATGAAACTCGTCTTGCAATACGCGCTCTGCTGGCATAATTTGCAGCAGGTCTTGGCAAAAGGCTTGATGGGCAGCGCTCATGAATGAACCCCTAGCGATGGTCTTGATTTTGGTAAGACCAATTCTAGCTATTTTTGTAAAATTAGCAATCAACTTATTGCGATTTGTGGCAAAAATCTTTATTATTCATTCGTAATTGGTAAATTGGTATTACCAATTTACTTATTTTTTAGCAAGCTACTTGCATCCTATTTGAGGAGAACTTGTATGCCAACCGTCATCAGGATGATTAGCCTACTGAAAACTGTGCTGTTTACCCGGCGAATGCCTTGATTGGCTAGCTAAAACCGCCTAAACTCGAACTTATCAAAAAATTGGTAAGACCAGAGTACATGCAAAAAATTCGCCTTTCTGATCAAATTGCTGAGCAACTTGAAACTATGATTGCAACTCAAGGGTTAAAAGCCGGAGATCGTTTGCCTGCTGAGCGGCAATTGGCTGAGCAGTTTGAGGTATCGCGCCCTTCTTTGCGAGAAGCCATTCAAAAACTGATTAGTAAAGGTTTATTAGTCAGCCGTGCGGGTGGGGGGACTTATGTTCAAGAGACGCCTATTCAACTGCAAACCGATACACTGTTATCGTTGTTTCGCGAAAACCCTGAATATCGGTTCGATGTTTTAGAAATCCGTCATGCCTTAGAGGCTAATGCGGCCGAGTATGCTGCCTTACGCGCTACTGATAAAGATAAGCTGCGTATTCAAGAGCGCTATGAAACTATGGTCAATCTGCATGGTAGCCCCGATCCTATGGATGAAGCGCGAGCGGATGCGGCCTTCCATTTAGCCATTGTTGAGGCCTCGCATAATTTAGTTTTGCTACATGTTATGCGTAACTTGTTCGAACTCTTGCAAAACAGTATCTCACATAATCTAGATAAGCTTTACACTCAAGCCCGTGTCTTTGAACCCTTGAGCCAGCAACATCGTGAGTTAATGGAGGCCGTCTTAGCGGGTGATCCAGAACGCGCTCGTCAAGCAGCGGGGGATCATTTGGTATTTGTCGAAAACTCCTTAAAAACGATTGATGCAGATGAAGCGCGTAAACTACGCTCTTTACGGCATTTATCCCGCTAACGCCAAGAGGCTCAAAGGATGTTTCCTATTTTTAGATTAGGGTTCGCTGTACAAAAAGCCAAATCAGCCCCCCCTCTACAGTTGCATGAAACTTGTATTGTACCGATGCGAGTGAGTCTTACAGACTGTGATATGTTTTTGGAAATGAATAATGGACGCCATTTGACTCTGTTCGATATTGGCCGTTTTGTCTTTGCAGTACGCACCGGCTTGTGGAAAGAAGTAAGGCGCAATCACTGGGGCTTTGTGGTCGCCGGTAGCAGTGTACGTTATCGCAAACGTCTAAAACCCTTTCAGCGTTATGAACAACATACCCAAGTGGTAGGACATGATGAGAAATGGTTTTATTTTTTACAAACCCATCAAATAGCTGGAGTTTGGTATTCATCCGCTTTGATTCGTACAGCCGTGGTTGATCGAGGCAAGATCATTCCCACGCAGACCATTTTAAAAGTGATGAACCAAACTGATTGGCAACCTGAGCTACCCGACTGGGTTGGCGCATGGATTGCTGCAGATACATTAAGGCCTTGGCCAGATCCGCCCACCACTGATTCTTAGGAGGCTCTAAATATGAAGCCTGATACCGTTTATTTCTTCGGCACTTGCCTAATCGACCTGATTTATTCTCAAGCAGGTGTCTCCGCTGTCCAGCTTTTGCAACGTGAGGGCGTTAAGGTTATCTACCCACCTGCCCAAACTTGTTGTGGTCAACCCGCTTGGAATTCAGGCTATCGTGATGAAGCGCGTAAAGTAGCACGCGCTCAGATCAAATTGTTTTCTAAAGCGATTCCGATTGTGATTCCGTCTGGCTCTTGTGCGGGGATGATGAAAACCCATTATCCCGAACTCTTCAAGCATGAAGCAGATGAAGCCGAGGCTTTAAATCTAGCCAGTCGTGTGTATGAACTGACCGAGTTTTTGGTCGATGTCTTAAAGGTGCAATTAGAGGATTTAGGTGAACCTGTGACTGTTGCGGTACATACCTCCTGCTCAGCACGGCGTGAAATGGGAGTAGCGGATAAGATTGAACAATTACTCGGCCAGCTTTCCCAAGTACAAGTTAAAGAGCAAGCTTATAAAGCGGAATGTTGTGGATTCGGTGGTACGTTTGCGGTGAAAGAACCAGAAATCTCCGCTGCAATGGTGGCTGATAAAACCCAACATATTCGTGCCACCGGCGCGACACAGTTAGTCAGTCAAGATTGTGGTTGTTTACTGAATATTAGTGGTGCTTTTGCTTATCAAGCTAAACAGGAAGGCAAACCTGCGCCTAAAGCGCAACATATTGCCGAATTTTTATGGGAGCGGACTCAAGTTACTGCTCAGGAGATGAAACCATGAGCACTGAATTTCGTATTGATGTCGAACAAGCTTTAGGTAAAACAGAAGTTCGTGCTCATTTTCGTAAAGC
>JBJOOT010000048.1:0-21489 GCA_046051185.1 Pseudomonadota bacterium
AGGGAATTGTAAGCGAACTGTTAGTTGGTTAAAGGCGTTTAAGGATTTGACTAAAAATGCCGATGGGCGTATTAATCAAAGTCAACCGGTTCTCATGCCTTGAGTGCAAGGTTCAATATTATGCAGAGATTTTGAAATAGCAAGGTCTAAAATTTAAGCATGTCTAATGCACCTAGATGATTCATAGCGGAGGCTGGTATGAAAGTAATGTTAAAATCTCTTGTTTTGAGCAGTATCTTATTAATTCCGTTCAATATTGCCCTCGCCGAAGATAAGGAGGTTGTATCGTCGGCTCTGCTTGAGCAGGTTCTGACTGAATTGCATCAGTTGAAAGAAGAAATAAAGACTATGAAAAAACCCATCCCATCAGTCAAAGAAAAAATACGTGCTGGGAAAAAGTTTGCAGTCGCGTTTTATGATTCTTGTTCTAAGGAACCAGAACTCTGTTTAAAAGACAAAGAAAGATATGGTACTAATAATAAGGATGATAACAAGCATGAAAACGATCCTATGGGGACTTTATTATTTGGTCAGATTTATCAAGTAAACTATTATAAAGAAGAAGGTAAGCATGTATGGATAGTATCTGGTATTCAAGAGGATGGAATGAAATTGACTTCTTCAGAACCCTCAGATTCCTCATATGATGAGGATCACATAGAAAGAAATGAGATGGTTTTATGGGGGAGAGTATTTAATTTTGATGAATCCGCTCGTGTTTTTGACAAAGATTTTGGTTTAGTTGGGCGGATAGTCTTTCTTGAGGAATGAACATTCCGTAAATAGATCAACTAGATGATTCATAGCGGAGGCTAGAGCTGTAAGCATCAGGCAGAAACCAGAGCATGCCAAGCCTCCTAGGCTGGCTCAACAGCAAAGCCGACGATATTCCGATCTTTCTTACTAAACTCGACGCCGATGAGATAAATCGGTTGATTCAGATGGCGGTATTTATCTGCATAGTGCCGGTCTTGCAATTGTTGCAAGGCTTTACTTTTACCCCGTGGCTTACTATTGACGACCTTAAATTCAAATAAATAAACCTGCTGATTGAATTTCAAAGCCATATCTAAGCGCCCGAGATTACTGGCATCCTCAACAAGAACATCCAAACCTAAAGCCGCGAAATAAGAATAAAAGACACTGGCATAAAAGCCCTCATAGTCTTGAATATTATTGCTGTTATACCAATTATTGGGGATGCTGGCATAGAAAGCATGAAAGATTTGCTTAAGCCCCTCGAAGTCATTCTTCAACAGTAAACGATATAATTGAGCACTATTGATAGCCTGCTTAGATTTATCTTTGACTAAGGCAGCCAGCAGGCTTTCATTCAAGCTCTGCCGGACTTCTAAATTCGGGAAACCTAAATGGAAGTAATCTTGTTGAGCAATACGCTCCGCTTGTTTAATGGTCAAGTAACCCGTTTGAAATAATAAAGCTTCAGTGGCTATATCTTCAATATCAAAGCTAGATAGCACTTGAGTGCTCGTAAAGGTTTGATCTAAGGATAAAGAGCTGACTTGACGTTTGAACAGTAGATTAACTAAGAAGCTGGGGGTGCCTGTTTCAAACCAATAATTTCCAAACTGGCGATTTCTAAATAAATGTAAAATATCAAAAGGATTGTAAACCCCTTCACCTAGCCAATTATAACCATTATACCAATGCCGAATTTCTTCTCGATCCAAATCTTCTAACTCAGGACTAAAAATAGTATCAATATCCGTATCGGTGTAGCCACAAATACTAGAATAGTGAGCATCTAAAGTAATATCTAGTAAGTTATTCAAACCCGAAAACAAACTCACTTTTGAAAACTTGCTGACACCGGTTAAAAAGCTGAATTTGATATAAGCATCATAATCCTTAATCGTACTATAGAAGCCCCGTAAGAAATCCCGATTGGCTTTAGCCACCTCAGGGTAATCAAGAGCATCTAAAATTGGTTTATCGTATTCATCAATCAGAATTACCACCGGTTGTTGGGTTTGCTGTTGTAATTGCAAAATCAGATCAGTAAAACGCCCGCCGACATGTTCAAAACGCTGTGTTATTCCAAACTGTTGTTCTAAGTGACTCAGTTGGGTATCTAAGGTCTGGGTGAGACCTTGGCTGTCTGTGAATTTGCCGCTACCAAAGCTAAAACGCAAGACGGGATACTTGACCGACCAATTCCAGTGTGGATGCACGGCTAAGCCTTGAAAGAGGGCTTCATGACCTTCAAACAGTTCTTTCAGGGTATCTAAGAACAGGCTTTTCCCGAAGCGACGAGGGCGGGAGAGGAAGTAGTGTTTACCCTCCTGAGTCAGTTTCAGGGCAAGCGCCGTTTTATCGACATAGTAGTGGTTCTCGGTGCGAATCTCCCGTAGGTTTTGAATGCCAATCGGGAGTTTTTTACGAGGGGTCGTAGGCATGACAGGTATTCGCTAGTCGGTGAGGATTGAGTGTAGTTTAGCATGGATGAAGCAGAGGGGCATGAGATGATGGGGGTGTACTGAGAAGGTGCGCCTAAGCTGAGTTTAAGGTAGGCTTGCACTCTAGTTAAACAGCTTAGGGCTAAGCAATAGGAATGCAAGCATCTATCTCTCAATCAGAGTCGATTCATCCATTACATTTCATTGGTTTTTGGCCTGATTATGAACAGGCTTTCTTTCAAGTTGCTCAAGCCCAAGCTGCCCAATTATCAGTCCAAGTTTTTAATCCTTTAGTAAAAACGCAGCCGATTCCGAGCTTTACTAAATGGCCGCGTTTGTTGCGTAATGTATTTCATAAGCGTTTGATTGCTGAATATATTCAAACTCATCCAGAGGGTTTACTGCTTGCACATGAGCATCGCTTGATTTTAGAGCTATTCTTAGCCAAGTTTCCTCAACGCAAAGCGCATATTCTCATGCGTAATCCGCTGAATCCGCAAACTAAAACCAAGGATTTGCTGCAAAGCCTACAAGCTTTGGACTATAGCATTTGGTCATTTGATCCGGCCGATTGCGCTCAATATGGATTCAAGTTTTATCGGCAATTTATTGAGGTTTTAACAGGGTTAGCCGTGCCTATACCACAGTATGATTTTGCTTTTGTCGGGCGAAATAAAGGGCGCGAAGCTGTTTTATTGGGTTTGGAGGCTAAGTTAAAGCAATTAGGCTATTCGGTATACCTTGATCTACGCAGTGATCAAGCTAAAGGTACTAAAGCCAATATTCCTTATCCTTTATATTTACAGCAATCGCTCAAGGCACGTTGCATGATTGATCTGAGTCAAATAGGGCAGACAGGTTTAACCTTGCGCCCTTTAGAGGCCATGAGTTATCAACGTAAGCTATTGACGAATAATCCTCGGATACGGCAGGAAGCCTTTTATGATCCAGCCAATGTCTGGATCTTTGATGAGAGTTTAGACTTAACGGGTTTAGAGTCGTTTATGCAGCAAGCGTTTAAGCCGCTACCCCCTGAACAGTTAGCGCTTTATTCTGTCAGTAGTCTTGTGCAAACTTTGCGTCAGTCGGCTTGAATCGCTAAACAAAATCTTCAGGGCGCAGCTTAATAAAGCGGCGTTCACCTTTGCCTAATACTTGGATACGGCGCATGCCTAAGCGATATTGTGAACCTAGCCGTCGAGCATGAAATCTTAAATTTTCTAAGGGGCTGGCATAGGTTAAATCAGGTTTTGGCTCAGCAGAAATTGAAGAAATCGTCTTTAAAGTATTATTCACTTCGTAAGCTTCGCATTGATCTAGCTGAATCGCTGCCGCCGGTTCAACTTGCAAGCAGCGTAGTTGATAGGTGCTGGAAATAAAGGCATCGGCCAAACCCGGTGGTGTCGTTTTGGCTTTATCTAATAAGATTTGCGCCCCACTTGGCCAAAGTACATAAGCCGCAGCTCCTGTGCGATCCTGATACAGCGGAACTAAACTAAAATCTTCAACCAAGGTTTGCCCAACCCCCACCAGTTTTTGGCGGCTACGGACTTCGAAGGTGACCAAATCACAATCAGTTTGTTGCTCTAACATTTTTAACAAGATGGCACTGTAACGAGAAAGTAGAGCATCATCTTCAAGGATGAGCATGGGCTGTTTTTTCTTTAAGATCGTTTGCCAAGCTTTATGATGGCTCAAAAAACAGGCTAACTCAGCCCGTCGCAATGGGCGTTCCCAGCCCATCGACAGCTGATAATGAGTGGTTTCACTAATATGCTGTGTTGAAACAGCACGCAGTATTTCATAATCCAAACCAAGGCGCAGCATTTGCTTTTCTTGGAAGGAGAGACGGTCAGTTGCTTCCGCTAAATTAATGATTAGAACATTCATCAAACATTACCACCAGGCAGTTTTGGCGCGGATATGACGCTGCCGAAAACGTTGGTAAACAGTATCGTGGATTTGTAAACGTTGAAACAACTCAAGCAAGAGTGGTCCCATTGGCTGCGTGGTGCTAATGGCATCTAAACGCCAACGTAAATTTCTTAAAGTATCATCCGTACCTACCGCAAAAGCAGAAGTACCATCGAATAAAGCGACTCGCTCGGTTTGAAGTTGTTGTTGGCGGTCGGCTTGATCACCTAAATGCTCAGACGCTTGTAAATAGCGTTCGGTTTCTTGGAGTTTGATAGTATTGACCAATAAAGAGGCCGCTAAAGCCAAAGCGCGTGTATTCGGATCAGTGGCTTGATCTGCAAAGGTATCAGCAGCTGAAATTAACCAACGTGTATTAAGATGCTGTCTTAAAAATTCACCCTCTAAATCCCAAAGGCGCTCAAACTGGGCAAATTGTTCATGAGTTTGATATTCACGACGAATGAGCACAATCAATTGTGCATGGTAATAAAGTAGTTCAGCTTGCCCTGCAAACTCAGCTCGTAAGTTAAGTAAATGCTGGCTGAGATCTTTATCCGCCCCATGCGTATAGCTTGGTTCGGTATCACTGATCAACCGAGTTTTGAGCTGGGTATAATCAGGGCTTTGTAATTTAGAGGCAGCTTGAGCCGCACCGAAACGTTTACGATGTTGATTAAACGAAAGCCAACGCTCTAAGCGGGATTTTTTACGGGCTGCCATCTAGCTCACCTAAGCACGCCAATAATCCGCAACCCATGATGTGGGTCGCACCGGTCGATACCATTTATGCGTGATGCCTTGAATAGCCTCATGTGGCTCGGGATGACCATGAAAGATAATAATTTTTGCAGCCTCTGGAATTTTTGCATCTTGAATATAGGCTAAAGGCCAGGGTTGCATACAATGATATTTAAAACTCGGGCACCAGCTTTCAGGCCAAAAACTTAACTCACCCCGTTGATGAATTTCGTAGGATAAATAAGCTTGCTCATTGCGGAACGTATGTTGTATTTCTGCATATTGCTGGCGAAATTTCTCTAAAACATCGGCATAGCGCCCAACTTCAAAGCGATACACTGAAGAGTTACCAATCAGACGGCGGCGTAATTTACTGTCCTGAATAATGGCAAACTTAGCCGGATAGCTAAAAAACGCATCAATATTGCTTACAATGACTACATCTAAATCGAGAAATAAGACCTCGCCACTTAGCCCGCCTAAATCAGGCTGTAAGGTGGTTAATTTGTTCCAACCTCGCTCAGGAGCGCCCGCTGGGAGTTCTAGGGCGGGTAATTCACGAATTTGGATGCGGTGATCAATGCCTTGGGGATCATCCGTAAAGCAGGTGAGTTGGAAGGGATAGCTGATATTACGCGCAATCATGGCATAGAGTGTATTGACGTAATGAGCGCCATACTTACTCCCCCATTTCATGCAGATAATATTAACTGGTAAGTTCACCTTGAATAGCCCTTCACTGAGTTTTGTTGCAAAAAAGCACTGCTTGACAAAAACGCTCAGAGCATACACTGGGCTTAGCTTGAAAACTAGTCCATTCATTTTTTGCTAGCTACGCTAGAATCTTCGCAAAGCTTTCAGTAAGGTATAAAAAATTCTCTATAATCAATTTAATAACTAGCAAAGGAGCAAGGTATGGCTAATCTAAAAGTGGTCGGTGCAGGTGATGCAATCGACTGGTATAAAAAGGGTTGGAAGATTTTTCGTGCTGATATCGCCAATTGGGTGTTAATGGCCTTAATTTTCGGTGTGATTGCGATTGTTTTAAGTTTTATTCCTTTTATTGGTGCATTAGTGCTTAATTTAATTGCACCTCTATTTATCGGTGGCATGCTTTATGCGGCACAAAAATCAGATCAAGGACAGGCTACTGATATTATGGATATTTTTTCCATGTTTAAAGATGAGCAGCGTCGTACACCTTTAATGATTTTGGGTCTTGTGATGCTAGGCTTGAGCTTTGTGTTCATGATGATTGTCGGGGGGGCCATGTTTGCCTCGGTCGATTTAGCTGCAAATGCAGAGGCAGTTGTCATGCCTTCAATAGGGATGGGCTGGTTGTTGATCGCTATTCTTATAGGTATTTTAAGTGCAATGCTCTTCTTCTTTGCTATCCCTTTAGTGATGTTTCAGAAGATGTCAGCGATTGAGGCTATCAAGACGAGTTTCATGGCATGCACGAAAAATTTCCCAGCCTTTATTATCTTTATGCTTATTTACGTCTTATTAGCCATTATTGCCTCGATTCCTTTTGGCTTGGGTTTCTTGGTTTTATTGCCCGTGATGGTGGGGGCTTTGTATATCGCTTATAAACATATTCTGGCTTAATTAACTCCTTCACTAAAATCTTTACTAAAATCCGTTAAAATCGCCTGTCTGCAAGCTTGAACAGGCGATTTTTGATGATGCATCTAGCGCGTTTTACCTATTCACTGTTGCTGTATTTGCTATTGCCCTTCGTGTTGATGAAGCTGTGGTGGCGTGGGCGGACAAATCCTGCTTATCGGCAGCGTTGGTTAGAACGTTTGGGTTATATCAACGCAAGTGTGGGCTTAGAATCTGTGCAGGCGGGTATTTGCTTGCATGCGGTCTCCGTCGGGGAAACTATGGCCGCCCGTCCATTAATCGAGGCTTTGCTGACCACTTATCCCGAGTTGACAGTGTGGATTAGTTCCACTACCCCTACTGGCTCAGCCACCGTAGAACGTTTATTTGCTCAGCGAGTTCAACACAGCTATTTGCCTTATGATACGCCGGATGCAGTGCGGCGTTTTCTGAACAGCCTTCAGCCGCGCTTGATTTTAGTCATGGAGACTGAGCTATGGCCGAATTTATATGCGGCTTGTGCTGAGCGTAAGCTGCCAATTGTTGTGGTGAATGCGCGTCTTTCTGAACGTTCAGCACGGGCTTATGCTCGAGTCAAACCCTTAGTTCGCGCTACTTTAGCTCAGGTCGCTTTAATTGCTGCCCGTGAAGAGCAAGATGCTGAACGTTTTCAAGCCTTGGGGGCAACTCCAAATCAAATCAAGGTGTTAGGTAATATTAAGTTTGATGCGCCGATTCCTACTCAAGTTAAAGTACAGGCTAGCGAATTACGCCAAGCATGGGGCAATCGTTTGGTTTGGGTGGCTGCGAGTACGCATCAAGGCGAAGATGAACTGATGCTACAGGTACATCAACAATTAGTGCAGCAGTTTCCTGAGTTACTCTTAATTTTAGTCCCGCGTCATCCTGAGCGCTTTAATGCTGTTGTTAGTTTATGTGAGCAGGCAGGCTTAAATTATCAACGCAGGACTGAGCTTGCTGTCTTACAAAATTCCACTGCTGTATTAGTGGGGGATAGTATGGGAGAATTATTGCTCTGGTATGCCTGTGCAGATCTAGCTTTTGTGGGGGGAAGCCTCGTTGATGTCGGTGGGCATAATCCCTTAGAGGCTTTAGCGTTTGCTTTGCCCGTGCTAACTGGCCCGTATGTGCATAATTTCCAAGATCTCTATCCCACTTTAGTCAAACTAGGTATTGCCATATTGGTTGATTCGCCCGAGGTTTTAGCTCATCATTTAGCCGCTTACTTGGCAAATTCAACTGAACGCCAGCGAGTAGGGCAATTGGGGCAACAATTCTTAGTACAGCAGCGAGGTGTTGTTGAACGCCTCTTGCCTGAACTTGATAGGCTACTAAAAGCAAAAAATTAAACAAATATAAATTAAACAAATATAAGGTTTTGATATGCAATCACTGAAGTTCTTTACTCTGTTTATTCTCTTAACTTTTTCGAGCCTCGTGCTTACGGCTTGCGGTGATAAAGCATCAACCGAGCCAGCAACTAATCAAGAGGCATCTAAATCATCCACTAGCACAAATACAGCGAATGCTCCAGTGGCTTTAGATGCACATCCAGGAAAGGTATTACATGAGGCTAATTGCATTAGTTGCCATGATGCTAAAGTTTATACACGCCCTGAGCGAAAAATTTTAGACTATACTCAATTAGCCGCTCAAGTACGGCGTTGTGATGCTAATTTAGGTTCGCGCCTATTTGATGAGGATTTAGCACAAATTACTGATTATCTAAACCAAACTTATTATCACTACACTAAGTAATAGATGATAAGTAATCGATCTTAAGTCATGAAATTATATACCGTTCGTATTCATCAGACAGACTACCAATTTCAAGTCGCTGAAAAAGAGACTATTTTACAAGCGGCTTTGCGTCAGGATATTCCTTTACCTTGGGGATGCAATATGGGCGTTTGTGGAGTTTGTTTAGGAACGGTATTAGCAGGGCAACTAGAGTATTTAGTTGGCTCTCGTTCACCCTTAGCCTTATTTGAAGAGGATGCAGCTGCTGGTAAAGCTTTATTCTGCTGTACCTATGCCCGTAGTGATTTATTAATCTCCGTTCCTGAGCTAGGTGATTATTATTAATCTTGAAGCATGTCTTTCCACGGTTTGCCGTCGATCAATAAATCTAAGATCGCGGCATTCCCGCGTTTATCAATTGACACTTCAATTTCACCTTTTTTATCAGCAATTTTCGCCTCTAATTGACTGGCATAGTCTGCGGGAATATAAAAGCGATTTAAGCCTGCAGTGAATACGGTATTTGCATCACATTCACCTTGTAAATAGACTTCACAGCTTACAGGGCGCTCATCAGCTGGATAAACCCTTTTCTCAGGTCGCAAACATAAGGCTGCAGCAATATCACTGGTCGGGCAGGTATTCGTACTAGGAATGCCATAATCTACTTTATAAAATAAATAATGCCCTGAGAGTAAGTCACGTGGATCAAAACCTTCAATTGGAAATTTAAAGATTTCACCCGTGTTACGCTGCTGTTGATACATCCAAGTATTAGCAGCTAATACCACAATCGGGAAAAGTAGGGCGGTCACTAAGCGGAGTTGAGGGTTTTTCATAAGGTCAACTCCTTACTCCAATGTTGCAAACGATCACGACTGCTATACCAAAACCAAGCTATCCCAATAATCATTAAGCCGGATAGAATTAATCCTACTCCTGTAGCGGCTAATCCACCCATTGCTTGGAAATATAAAGCGACGAAGCGTAAGCCAATTAAAAAGGTCAATAAATTAAAAGTACGATGATAACCACTATTACCAGCATGAATGGCATACAGGAATAAAATCAAGATAGTCAGAATAGGTGCACGAATATCATCGGCTTGCCAAATGCTTGTTCGTGCGGCTGCATCTAAGGCGGAAAAGGTGTAACGAGTTTCCCCAGTAAATAAAATATTGGGATAGTAATAAAGAACCAATAATAAAATGGCTGCGATTAATAGGCCTTTATTAAGAGGTCGATAGCTTGGTCGACTTAGAATAAGACCTATTAAAATAGCTGCTATGATCCAAGCAGGTAGATACCAGCGCCATTCAAAAATTTGAGTATCGTCACCAGAGCGAATTAAATCAATCGCAATTAAAGCAATGAGCGCAGAAATCTGAAACCAAAAAAAGAAGCTAGAGCTGGTTTTATAAAATATGGATACACGCTTTGCTAAAAGATACAAGCTAGCTGATAGCAAAGGAGCAAGTAGTAAAACCGCAGGCAGTTCACGCATCGTGTTTTTTAAATTGCCTGCTGCTAAATCAACACTGCTCCAGACTGCTGCATTAATAAATAAGCTGACCCATAAAAAATGCACAAATAAATGACGAGCAAATAAAACAATGGGGAGGGTAATCATGCTCCAAAGTAAAATGGCATGATACCAACGACCATTAATATGATAGATCTGTGCAATTAAGCCAATGCTGGCAAGGCAAAGTATAATAAAAGTAACAATTAAAGCATCTGAAATTAAGGATTTGGCTTGTCGCTGATACCAGAAAATAATACCAGCCAAGGCTAGTAAGCAACTGAAGTCTACCCCTAATTTAAGATTATCTGGAATTTGCGCCCAATTCGCTGCAATCAGTGAAATAATACCCAGACCAATAATTGCTGACCCTAGAATCAATAAGCTATAAAGCCACCAATTATTATTTTGTTTATCGCCCTGTTCAAAAGCTACAATAGCCTCATATTGATCGCCATTAATCAGGCCTTGCTGCTCCCATAATCGCAGCTTTTTTTCAATCAGTGTCATGAGCTGTGTTACGCCTGTGTCATGATAGTAACTTGTTATAAGTGGCATAAGTTAGCACGATTTAATAACGGCTGTCTCTGCTGTTAAGCAAAGCAGCCAAAACAGTGTATAGGTTGCTCAATCAAGCTCAACATCGAGCCTTGCCAACTTAGAAATGCTTACAAATGCCGCTCTGGGGCTTTCAGTAAATGGCTAAATTCAAATTTAGGCGGCTGTGGAGGGCGACCAAAGCAAATCCCTAAGGATTCGTACCAACTGACTTGTTGCAAATCAACATGACGTTGGCGAATAGCCTCGGCGGTATTCATATATTCAATGGTACTACCGCGTACATTGGCAACCGTTACGCCACTAATACCCGCTTCTAACAAATGTAAAGCTGCCGCTCCCGCTTCTAAACCGAAACTGACATCAAAGGCTGAGGACTGTCCACAACGGACTAAATGCCCCGGATTTACGGCGCGTACTTCAGGGATTTCATACTGGCTAGGTACATACATACCCATCGCTTGCATGAGAGCAGGAATATCTGGGTCAGCTTTTAAACGTTTACTGAGTTCAGCACAGACATAAGCCCCTGCGCCGGTTAATTTTTTATGACCAAAAGCATCCGTTCCAGCTTTAGTATCGACAACTTCATGGCCTTGAGCATCATGCATACCTTCCGCAACCATAATCAGATAAGTACCCGCTCGCACATCACTGCCTGCAATGCGTTCAAAATAACGTTGTTTCATGTGCTGATACAGTAAATCAAAATCCACACTAATTTCTGGAATTAAAATTGCGTCGGCTTCTGCCCCAATTCCACCCCGAAAAGCAGTATGTCCTGCATTACGCCCGAATACTTCCACCACCATAACTCGATTATGAGTACGGCCGGTGGTATGAATATCACGAGCAAAGCTGGCAATGCGACTTACGGTGGAGTCAGCTCCAACGGAATAGGTTTGTAAATCCATATCCATTGTTTTCGGCACATGCACACAATGCACGCCATGTTCTGCTAAATCCACCATGACAGAACCAGTGTCATCGCCACCACTAATAATTAAGCCATCTAAATTAAATTTGGCTAAACCATCACGAATCCGTTGATATTTATTTGGATCGGCAAGTTTGCGAATATTCACTCGTGAATGACCTGCCTCTGATCCAGCCACGGTACAATCAAAGATTTCTAAGCGTGCAGGGGTGAGTTCTACTAAGCTTTCAAACTGGCTAAGATTATATAAACCTGCATAACCATTTGGGATGACAAAGCACTGAATACCTTGTTTGTGTGCAACTAGGGTCACTCCCTTAATCACTGCATTGAGGCCACCACAATCCCCACCGCTGGTCAGAATACCAATTCTTTTCATTTTATTACTCCATGTTCTGCTGGTGCTTCAAGCATAGAGTGCTATGAAAATGCTCGCAATGATAAAAGATAAACTCGTACCCAATAGCCTGACTAGAGTTGAGTGAAGCGAGGGCTATGGGGATGAACCGGATAAAAGTTGCTTGAGAAACTCATTACTATAATAAGCCCAGAGTGCAAGGGGCAGTATCATCGGGAAGATCAGAAAGCCTATCTTATAAGCAAAACCAACTCCTTCACGAACCAACGGTATTGTTAAGAAAGGAGCTTGTTGTTTAACTTGTTCGGCTAGCTCAGGGAGGGTGATCCTGAGGAAAAAATGTAAAGTATCAAAGTAAATGCCCCATGTTTGAATCAAAGTCACGACTAGAAAACCGCTGCCAATAGCGCCTAGAGTGCGGTGATAGCTTTGTGGCTGAGCGAGTGTCAGGGCTATAAATAAAGGTAAACCATAACCGTATTTAAGCGCATTCACCGGAATTTGTAGTAAAAATGGATGATGCTGGCCGGTGAGAAAAAAATCTTGCGAAAAAACAACCCAATCAGTCGGTAATGCTTGTCGAGTATCCGCACCGAGCGAAGTCAGACTGACCATATAAAAATTATTCACTCCCACCGACTGAATCAGATTTGGAAATCCCCCAGTCAATAACCAGCCACTCAGTTCGATTGCAGGGCGAGTCACGACCGCTGCGAGGCTATACCAAATTAATAACAGCACAGGCAGCAGCAGTAAAGAACGCAATAGTAGCGTTTGAGGGCGTAACGACGGTTTAAAAATACCCAGTAAGCCTTGACTATTCATGCACCACACTCTGTATGGGTTGGTTTTGGTGAGTGACCCAACGTATCCAAAGCATAAAAGTAATCAGCACATCTAAAAACAGTAAACCTTGCCATAAGTACAAATGTGACCATTCAAACCAGTGCTTATTCCATTGCAACAAATAGAATAAACTGATAATTCGCACGATATTCAAGCTTTGTATAGCTAAATAACCGACCACTAAGCCAACGATACGCTGGTAAGCACTAGCTGGATAAGCCAGCAACGCTGCGGTCAAGCAAATCATCGCCTCAACGCCATTACAACCGGCAAGAATAGCTACCGACTCGCCCGTTTTTAGGCTAGCAATCACAATACCATCAGCGATCACATTCGGATCGAGGATGTGCAGGAAAGCGGCACTTAAAGTGGCCAAGCCTGCGGTAAAGGGTTGAATCAAACCTTGACGCACGGGTTCTAACCACTCTAGCGCAAATAAAGCACATAACACGATCACAAAAACTTTCTTATTCATCATCATGTGATTAACCGATTGAACACCTTGAATAATGCTTGCTCCGCTTATTTTCGCCGGAGCAAGCTGTTGATTCTACAATTCCTTAGACGCGCTTGCGCCGCCGCCCAAACCAAACTAAGCCCCCCAGCAAGGCTAATAAACCGACAGGACTAAAGATCGGGATCGTAGCCGAAGCCGTGCCTGTGCCACGAATAGCAAAGCGAAAGATCGAAGCATCACTGAAGGTGATCACCACGATCCCTTCACGAACATCCAGCGCACTCGGGGTGAAGTTCAGCATAAAATTCTGGCTAGCCCCCTGCGGGATTGTGAAGGGTGTGGCGGTGTCTAGGCTAAAGTCACTCGCGCCTATTGCGTAGGCCGATTGAATCCCTAGGAACGCCCAGCCATCCAGACTCGCTTCGTGCGCAGCACTCGCGGTATCTTGCATGCTAATGCTTTGAATGGTGATCGGGGTTGTCCGTGGATTGTTCAGGGTAAAGGTCTGGGTGAGACGACCTTGGATAATCGGGGTGCTGCCAAAATCGGTGCCATCGGTAGGGCTAGGTGTGGTGTCACCGTTGGAAATGACTTGACCTTGCTGGGTTAAACTCACGTCGTCGGCGATGGGTTTAGGCGTGTTGTCGACGGTGATTGGATGCCTCACCTCCGCCGCCGCTGCATAGTGGTCATTCCCCGCTTGATTCGCAGTCAAGGTACACGTCCCTGCCGTCAGCAAGGTGACGGTATTGCTGGATACACTGCAAACCGTCGGGGTACTGCTGCCTAAGATAGCTGTCAAGCCGCTGGCCGTGGTGGTGACGGTGATAGGAAACGCCGCATCGCCCAAAACTTTGCGGGTCGGGGTAGCGGCATCGAAGGCCACGGTTTGCGCCGCTTTGTCCACGGTGATGGTTTGGGTGACTTCCGTCGCCGCTGCATAGTTATCATTCCCCGCCTGATTCGCGGTCAAGGTACACGTCCCTGCTGCTAGCAAGGTGACACTGTTACCGGACACACTGCACACCGTCGGGGTACTGCTGCCTAGCACCACGGTATTGCCCGATGCACCGCCTGTTGCTGTCACTGTGAACGCCTCATCGCCGAAGGTTTTGCGGGTCGGAGTGGCCGCATCGAAGGCCACAGTTTGTGCGGCTTTGTCCACGCTGATGGTTTGGGTGACTTCCGCTGCCGCTGCATAGTGGTCATTCCCCGCTTGATTCGCAGTCAGGGTACACGTCCCTGCTGCTAGCAGTGTGACCGTATTACCGGACACACTGCAGACCGTCGGGGTACTGCTGCCTAAGGTCGCTGTCAAGCCGCTGGCGGTGGTGGTGACGGTGACAGCAAACGCCGCATCCCCGAAGCTCTTGCGGGTCGGGGTGGCCGCGTCAAACGCTACCGTCTGGACTTGCTTGAAATGTCCAGTCACGCTTTGGTTGGCCGTCACATTACTTAGGGTACAACTGGAGGTGCCGGAACAAGCCCCGCTCCAGCGACTGAAGACATAGCCACTGTTGGGGGTGGTGGTACAAGTGGTGTTGCCCGCCGCCGCTACCGGATTGGGGTCACAAGTCACTGTGCCACCCGCCACGGGCGCTGCTGTCGTCGTAATGGTATAGGGGCAAGTTGTGCCAAACGTGCCAACAATGTCCGTAGTGCTGGTCGTACCGCACTGGTTGACCGTCGCGGCGCATAAGGCAGCGGTGCTATGTAGGCTGCTGGTGCAAATGAACACATCCTTGGCGCTGGCTTGCCCATCATCGAGAGGGCCACTGATTATCCTCCCCAAACCAGCCCTGACCGCATTGCCGCTGAAGCTGACATTGTTCAGGGTGAGTATGCCTTTCATGGCGAAAATCGCACCACCGAAGCCTGCACCGCCGCCGCCAAAGCTGCCACCGCCACCGCCGAAGCCGCCACTGCTGCTTCCTCCTAAGCTGCCTAAGCCACCTCCGCCACCGAAACCACCATCACCGCCCCTGTTGGTGCCACCACCACCTCCGCCACCGAAACCACCGTCACCGTTGCTGCTGCCGCCGCTTTCTGCGCCACCTCCGCCACCGAAGCCGCCATCGAAGCCGCCTAAGTTGCCACCGCTGCCGAAGCCACCATTGCCGCCGCCATAAAAGCCGTTGCCGCCGTAGCCACCATTGCTAGAGGTACTCGAGGCAAACAATCCGCCGCCGCCATTGTCACGGGCATCCCCAAACATGCCACCCCCTCCCGCCCGCAAGGCGTTGTCAAGAGATCCCCCTTGGGCGTGGTTATTGTTGAAGGCTACTTGGTCGAGCAATACTGTGCCGTCATACACAAACAACCCACCACCCAAGCCAGCACCGCCTCCTCCAAAGCCAGAATTCCCACCCTTGGCTAAGCCGTTACGGATCGTCAGTTTCTTGATCGTGACTGTGCCGGATTTGATGAACAGTGGGCGGAACTGGTCATTACCACTGATGGAATGGCTACTGCCTGCCTCACTTTGCAGGCTGAGGTCGCTGTTGATCAGGTTTTTCATCACGCCCGTGACGATCACATCGGTTTGCAGTTCGATTATGTCCGCACCGGAGTTGACATTGGCGGCACGGATGGCATGGCTCAAGGTGCCCGCCACGCTGCCATCGCCCGGATCGTTGCTGACCATGACCGGATAGGTGGCGGCATGGGCGCTGCCATAACCCACCAGCAAAGCAGCACTGATGGCGAGTGCCAAGCGCGGCGAGGGCGGTGCTGGTAAGCGAGGGGTCGTCGGTAAACTCATGATTGTCGTACTCCTAAAGGCTGCGGCTGGCCGTCAGGCCGGGGTAAAAGGTGGCATAAAACCAGTCAAAGTGGGTGGAGAGTTCCTGCTGGAGACGTGCTGGGATCTTATGCTGTTGCACCGGCTGGAGACGTGGCTGGGTGGCATGACGATATTTATAGCGGTAATGGCTGTCGCTCTCATGCGGCTTGACCGGCAATTGCTGCGGGTCAATCAGTAGGGGTTCTACCCCCATCCACTGGAAAATATCGCGCATCACCGCCATCGGATCGTGCAACAGGTGTTCAAATACCACGTAGTAAACGCGCTGCTGCAAGGCGGGTGGCATGTCCTGCATCGCGGCAATCGCTTGCAGTGGTTCCCCCACTACTCCGCTATCCCCCATCAGCTTATTGGCTCTCCCGTAGCGCGACTGACTCGCCAAATGGTCGGGGAAATCTAATAGCAAAGTCTGTTGGTGTTGTGCCTCAATCGAGCCAAGAATCTGCCCCAACTCCCGCACACAGACCAGCATCCGGCATTGCGGCTCCAGCAACACTGCCAAATCCAGTTGATTCAGCCAGCCCCGATTTTTGTCCACCACGACGGGTTGGGTCGTTTCCGCAAACCAGCCCTGCATAAATCCCCGAAAGGCCGACAGCAACCGCCCGTAAGCCTGCTGAAAATCCACATCCAGTTGCGCCAGCAAAAACGGGTGATCACTCAGGTGATGACGCAATTGCCCCAAAGCAGGTAGCAGCGGCGAAGAATGTCCTGAGCTATCAATGGCGGGGTGCATTCCCAACAATTGGCAGAGCAAGGTTGAACCCGCACGCGGCAAACCCGTTACGCACAGCAGTTGTTGATTGAAGCTCATACTCCCCCCTCTCGATGAAATCTGTCAACAAACTCATATGTTAAGCGGAGATTTGTCAACGAACGGTCAACCAACGAGTATTTTTTGATCCCGTGGGTGAGTCAGCGGCTCATGGATAAAGGTGGCAGAGTGATACTCCTCTTAAGCTAACGATTGGCGGATTAGCCCTGACATGATCTTAGGCTTGAAGAGCGGTAGTGGCTTGTATAAGTCAGCCAGGTTCTATGCAAAATCAGCCAACAGGCGCTGAATTGTGTCAAAATGCTTAATTAACAACTATGATTGATCTGCCGCCGGTTTGCCTGCCTCCCGCCCAGCCCCTATACTTGCGGGCATACCTACAGTGCGGATGCCACAACCATGTTCCCAAAAATCCCCTACGGCGAAAGCAATTTCAAAAAAGTCATCGAGGAAGGTTTTGTCTACATCGACAAGACCGGCTACATCCCCAAACTGGAAGCAGCGGGTAGTCACATTTTTTTGCTACGACCACGTCGTTTCGGGAAGAGCCTATTCCTGTCAATGCTCGAATACTATTACGATGTGGCTCGCAAAGATGAATTTGAGGCGTTGTTTGGCAAGCTTTACATCGGGCAACATCCGACCCACTTACACAACACTTACCCTGTGCTATTTATGGACTTCAGCGGGATTGATACGGATGGTGGGCATGAGGCGATTTTTCAGCGTATCAATGAGAAAGTGGATACATATTTGCGCGGCTTTTTACGGCGTTACGCTTATCCTGAAGCGATACAACAGGAAATTAAGGCTAAAACCTCCCCTGCCGCTAAAATAGAACATTTTTTCGACCTACTCGAAGGGCAGAAAATCCTGTTCTTGATCGACGAATACGACCACTTTGCCAATAGCATCTTGGCCGATGACCTCAAATTGTTTCAGAAGATCATGGGCAAAGGTGGCTTTGTGCGTAGCTTCTATGAGGTGTTGAAAACGGCTACGCAGCGTGGGGTACTGGATCGGTTGTTTGTCACGGGTGTGACACCGTTGATGCTCGATAGCATGACTAGCGGGTTCAATATTGGGCAGAACCTGTCGCTACATGAGGATTTCAACGAAGCGATTGGCTTTACCGAATCGGAAGTTAGCACTTTATTAGAACCGCTAGCTGACTACTGTCCAGTGGTTTTGGAGACGCTGTTAGAGGATACTCGCCGTTGGTATAACGGCTACCGCTTTAACCTCAAAGCCGATACTAGTGTGTATAACGCGAATATGCTGTTGTATTTTGTGAAAAACTTTGATCGTAACCGCTGCGAATATCCTGATCCGATGCTGGATGAGAACATTGCCTCCGATTACGGCAAGATTATGAAAATGTTCAGTATCGGTAATCGTGACACCAATTTTGCGGTACTGGAGTTGTTGATTAATACAGGTGAAGTGCAAGCGGCTCAACGTCGTAAGTTTGAGTTCGACAAGGGGTTTGAAGCGGACGATTTTATCAGCCTGTTAGCCTATATGGGCTTTATCACGCTAGCACGTAAGACTCTTTCCGGTGAGGTCTTCGTCATTCCCAACTACGCAATCCGTGAATTTTACTTCCACTATTTCAAAGTGGAGCTGGAGCGGCGCAACCAATTCAGTATCCCTAATCACACCCTACGCTTGGCGGTCGAGCAGTTGGCGGTGAATGCCGATTTTCAACCCTTGATCACGGAGTTAGAACGCGCCCTGCAATTATTATCTAATCGCGATGCGATGGGTATGGATGAGAAGCATGTCAAAGTACTGTTGCTGACTTTGCTTTATCAGACCCAAATCTACTTTATTTATAGCGAACGCGAAATGGGGCATAAGTACCCGGATATTTTGCTGCTAGAGCGTAATCCACTGAAGGTGCCGTTCCAGCATTTGATTGAGCTGAAATATTGCAAGAAAAGTAAAAAAGCTGACCCCAATGAAGGTTGGGAAGCTAAGAAGCAGGAGGGCATCGCGCAAGTACAGGGTTATTTGCAGTTGCCGGATGTACTGAGGCTACAGGATTTGGTGGCATGGGTCTTAGTCACGGATGGGGAGCTGGTTGAGGTGCTGCGGGTGAAATGACTTGGATAAGGGCGGCAAGTTTAGGTAATAAACTACGGCCTTCGGGATAAATGAGTGCTGACTGGAATAAATAGGGTGTGCCTTCGACTGCTTGGATTTTTAAGCGTCCCTGTAAGAGATCATCCGCAACCACACAGGCGGGCAATAGGCCAATCCCCATATTGGCGAGTAAACAACGGCGGATCACTTCGACATTCGTGAAGGATTGACGCGGTTTTAAATTTAAACCTAAAGCCCGAAAATGCGCTTCAGCTGCCACTCGATAAGTGCAGCCTTCTTCAGTCGTAATGAGAGGATGCTCATTCAGAGCGATTAAACTGAGGGTTTGTGCTTGCCAACGGGCAGGATGAGATACGAAAACCACATCTTCAGCATGCAGTGGATGATAATGGCAGCCTTCGGGGCGTACTTGACTGACAATAATCGCCGCATCAATTTCACCGCTTTGTAGGGCTTGGCGATAAGCAAAGGGTTCATGGGTGAGCATGACTTCGACGCGGGGTGCATGGAGCTGCATCGCTTCGATCAGGCTAGGTAAGCGATAAATACACATGGAGCTCGGTGCAAATAACTTTAAGCAACCACTGGGCTCATGCGCAATACTATGGGCTAGCTGGCTAATCTGTTCAGCGCTATTCAAAAAGTTCTGTAAACTAGTTTGCAGTTGACGCAAAGCACTGCTAGCAACAATCCCTCGCCCTGCGGGTTCGAATAAATTAATCCCTAACTCAGCGGATAGCTCACGAATCTGTGCCGATACACTAGATGGGGCTAAATACAAGGCTTCTGCTGCCCGATTCACGCTGCCTAATTCTAAAACAGTGAGTACACTACGTACTTGTCGAGGGGTCATTATGCAAAATCTCCGCATGGTTAAAGCAAAAATATTCGCTTTTATTGGATTTGTCATCTCTTTATGCTGCAGAGCTTATTCACTCATCAATCAGGAGCTATCCGATGCATCTGTATATCGCTTATAAAAACTATTCTTCTTGGTCTCTGCGCCCGTGGCTTGCTTTGAAAGTTGCAGGTATTCCTTTTGATGAAACGGTGTTAGCGTTTTATCATAGTGATGCTTTAGAGAAACTGGGTGAGCGCTATCAGATTCCAGCAAAAGTACCCGTACTTGAAGATCAAGGCATGATTATTTGGGATAGCTTAGCCATACTCGAATATCTGCATGAGCAATATCCAACGAAGCAATTATGGCCAGAAGATTTAGCCTTGCGTACTTTAGCCCGCTCCGCTGCTGCAGAAATGCATAGCGGTTTCAGCGCCTTACGCTCACAACACCCGATGAATTGCCGTCGGCAAATTAAAATGCAGGCCTCACCCGAAGTTCAAGTGGAGTTACAGCGTCTTGCCGAAATTTGGGCGCATTTTGAAAAAGCTAACAAACCTGCCGGTGATTTTTTATGTGGGCATTTCAGTATTGTGGATGCGATGTATGCACCCGTCCTATGGCGTGCTATGGGTTATGGCTTAGAGGTCTCGCCGAGTTTCAAAAAATGGACTGCAGCAATGTTGGCTTTACCTGCAATGCAAGAATGGCTTGCCGCTGCTAAAGCGGAAGAGCTTGAGTGGCGAATTGCGCAGTATGATGAGCTGGGCATTTAAACAAGTTGTAAGAAACGTATCCAGCTGAGAACTAGCTGGATACGTCAAGGCTTATTTTACCCCGGTGACATCCCTCTTAAGCGCTCCGAGCGCCGCCGCAATAACTCCAAAGTCACCAAGAGCATTACCGACAACACCACCAGAATCGTTGCTACTGCCAAAATCGTTGGGCTAATTTGCTCCCGTAAGCCAGTAAACATCTGCCAAGGTAAAGTTTTATTTTTTGCAGAGCCAACAAACATCACGACCACGACTTCATCAAAAGAGGTGATAAAGGCAAATAAAGCCCCTGAAATCACCCCTGGTATAATCAAGGGCATTTGGACTTTAAAGAAAGTCCGCACAGGGCCTGCGCCCATTGAGGCAGCCGCACGGGTGAGGCTGCGATCAAAGCCCACTAAGGTTGCAGTGACCGTAATAATGACAAAGGGAATCCCCAAGGCCGCATGGGCTAACACAATCTTAATATATTCAACAAGACTTGCATTCATGCCTAGGCTATCAACCATATAATTGCCAAGGCGTGCATAGAAGAAATACATGCCAGTTGCAGAAATAATCAGCGGCACAATCATGGGTGAGATCAGCGTTGCCATAATCGCACGCCGAAAGGGGACATGGCTTTGGCTTAAACCAATCGCAGCAATCGTGCCTAATACGACCGCAATGAGGGTCGCAACGGGTGCTATCTTTAGCGAGTTGCGCATGGCATTTTGCCAATCACCATTGGTGAAAAAGTCTTGATAATGTTTTAAGGAATAACCTTCCGGTTGCAGCCGCAACATCTCCGGTGTGAAGGTAAAAAAGTCAGTGGCATTAAAGCTCAGCGGAATAATAATCAGAATTGGCGCAATCAAGAAAAAGAAGATCAAGCCGCAAATGACGCGAAAACTGTAATACCAAACTTTTTGTCCTGTGCTTGCGTAAACTGGTAAATTCATGGCGGCTTACCCTAATTTCACTTTATCAATACCGACAATCTTGTCGTATACCCAATACAGCACTAATACCAAGGTTAAAAGAATAGTGCCCAGAGCCGCCGCCATACCCCAGTTAAGCGAGCTGGAAATAT
>JBJOOT010000049.1:0-20676 GCA_046051185.1 Pseudomonadota bacterium
AAATGCAGTTCATCCATCGGTTGGAAGCGGCTCGTATCCAAACGATTACGTAAACGATTGAGTGGATTACGCAAATCATGCGCGAGGTTATCCGTCACCTCACGGGTTGCTTTCATCAAGCTTTCTATACGCTGCAGCATACTATTGAGCACCAAGCTCAAACGATCAAACTCATCATTTCGGCGGGTTACGACCATCCGCTGACTCAAATCTCCGTTAATGATTTCACCGGCTGTTTGTCGAATGCTATCAATTCGCCGCAAGACGCCATAGCCCATGAGCCAGCCACCTAAAACCGCTAATAAAAACATTAAGCCGACCGCGAGCCACATACTTTTATACAGTTTGCTCAGCAAGGTATTTTGCTCGCTCATATCAGCCGCGACTAATAGCTGAGCGCCACCAGGTAAGCGGGTGATGATGACCCGTGCATAAGCATCCCGTTTAACTTGGATTTCAATGTCTACTATGTCGAGCACATCGCTAAACATTAAACTGCCAAATAAACGCCGCCCACCCTCTGTGAAATATTCAGCCTCCATTTTTTTAGTAAAGGGCAGCTTGGTATTAGTCGTGAGGGCATAGACATAAAAATGTGGCTCACCTTGCTCATCATGCTCTTCATTCCGAGCTTGAATCGCATCACTCAAGATTCGCAGCGAATTGCTATTTTTAACGAGGCTCAGTAATAAATCACTTTGCAGGACTAGGCGGGCATCCGTTTGCTCACGAATTTGCCCCGCAGCTACCCAGTAAATGGAAGCCATTGCTGCGCCAGCAACAAGGCTGAACAGCAAAGCATAAACGAGGGATAAGCGGAAAACAGTGGTATTAAGCAGCCGTCGGATCATAGAGCATATAACCTGCTCCACGAATGGTGTGCAGCAATGGCGGATCGAAATCGCGGTCTATCTTGCCCCGCAAGCGGCTAATATGCACATCAATAACATTAGTTTGCGGATCAAAATGATAATCCCAAACTTTTTCCAACAGCATGGTACGTGTTACCACTTGTCCGGTATGACGCATTAAATATTCAAGTAAAGTAAATTCACGCGGCTGCAAGGTAATCACCGTACCGGCACGCTTGACTTGGCGCTTCATCAGATCCATTTCTAAATCTAATAAGCGCAAAACCGTTTGTTCCTGTAAGGGCTGGGTACGACGCGATAAGGCCTGCAAACGGGCTAGTAATTCACTAAACGCATAGGGTTTAACTAAATAATCATCACCACCCGCTCGCAAACCTTCGACACGATTATCCACTTCACCTAAAGCACTTAGGATTAATACGGGCGTTGTTAAGCCGCGAGTCCGCAACGCTTGAATCACCGATAAACCATCCCGCTTAGGCAACATGCGATCAACAATTAACACATCATATTGGCCTGTACTGGCAAGATGTAGACCATCCTCGCCATCCGCAGCATGATCAACAATATAGCCGCTTTCAGCTAAACCTTTCTGGATAAAGCTAGCGGTATGGATATCATCTTCAATAAGTAATATGTTCATAGTCAGTAAGCATAACTAGCTAGCGCTGGGCTTGCCATGAACATTTGTTAATATAAGGCCAGAAAATTATAACTTTGAATATAATCCCCGACACCCCTATATTGCCACGCATGACGACGACAACAACCATGACACCCGACACCTTACCCTCGATTTTGGTGGGTCCTATTTTACGCCAAGTGAGTCACCAACAACTGGTGCTTTGGTTAGTATGCTCGCACAGCTGTCCACTGCAGGTGAATTGTTATCAGGCAGATCAGCTACTTGTTTCGGCGAGTTTCACGGCTGATCACTCCGGCTTAATCACTTTGGGGAGGCAAGCCTTTTTACATCTTTTAGTTGTCCCACTCCCTGAGCCTTTGCCAGAAAATACTTGGCTGAGTTATGACATTGGTTTAGCACAGGACGAAGGCTTTAATTGGCTAGAGCACAGTGCACCACAGATTCTTTATGCTGGTGAAAAGCGTCCACGGTTTGCCTTCAAACCCCAGATTACGCAGATTTTACACGGCTCATGTCGCAAGCCTCATTATCGAGGAGGAGATGCTTTATTAGTCGTTGATAAAAAATTAGCGGAAGCCCGTTGTTTAGACAGTCCGCTTGAACAGCCCTCCCTACTCATGATGACGGGTGACCAAGTTTATAATGATGATGTCGCAGGGCCCATGTTACATGCGATTCATACCGTGATTGCTAAATTAGGGCTGTATGAAGAATCACTCGACCAAACCGAACTCCAACATAGCCGCAGTCTACATGGTAATCGCAAAAACTATTACCGCCGCATAGAACTATTGCCCTCTAATAAGGGTGGGCAAGGCTTGCGCAAAATTTTACGCGGGGCTAAAAAGCCTATTTTTACCTCAGCCAATGCAGATAATCATCTGGCTACTTTAGCTGAAGTACTGAGTATGTACTTATTGGTTTGGTCACCAAGCTTATGGTCTTTAGTAGACTTAAATGATTTATCCGGCTTAGAAGGCGAAGCACTAGAGCGTTACCAAGCACAATTACCAGCTATTCAACAATTTGCGCAAGGCTTAGATAAGGTACAACGGGTTTTAGCCAGTATCCCGACTTATATGATCTTTGATGATCATGATGTTACGGATGACTGGAATTTATCACGAGATTGGGAAGAAAGTGCTTATGGACATCCACTGTCGCGCCGTATTATTGGCAATGCCTTAATTGCTTATCTGCTCTGCCAAGCTTGGGGGAATGCACCGGATCGTTTTCCAGAACCTTTAATTAAAAATGTACAAGCCTTATTTCGTACTGGTAAAGGCGCTTTACATGATTTATTAATTGATCAGCTCCTAAAAATGGAAGGCTGGCATTATAGCTTAGCGACTCAACCTAAGATCCTCGTTTTAGATACCCGTACCCAACGTTGGCGCTCAGAGACCCGGGCGACTGACCCTTCTGGCCTGATGGATTGGGAAATGCTCAGCGATTTACAACAAGAGTTGATCCATGAGCAAGCGGTTATTTTAGTCTCCCCCGCGCCGATTTTTGGGGTCAAACTGATTGAGGTGGTTCAACGTGTCTTCACTTGGTTGGGTGGCTCGCTGATGGTGGATGCAGAAAACTGGATGGCACACCCCGGATCTGCCAATGTGATTTTAAATATTTTCCGCCATCGACGCACACCCCATAATTTCACGATTTTATCTGGTGATGTGCACTATTCGTTTGTCTACGATGTACGCTTACGTCATCACGAACAAACACCGCATATTTGGCAAATCACCGCTTCAGGGATTAAAAATGCCTTCCCTGAAAAGCTGCTCAAGCAGTTTGATAAACTCAATCGTTGGCTATTTGCGAGCTATTCACCACTTAATTGGTTTACTCGGCGGCGCTATATGCGTATTCAACAACGCCGTCCGAGTGAGCACGAAGGCCGTTATCGACATCAGCGCTTATACAATGGCAGTGGGATAGGTCGAGTGTTTTTTGATGAAACCGGTGCACCAGAACGGATTCAAATTCTTTCCACCCGCGATGAATGTATTGAATTCAATCAAGGCTATGACAGTGATTGGATGGATTAAAATTAAAATTAAAATTAAAATTAAAATTAAAATTAACTTTTTAAGGTTAACGTTTTTTAACTATTTGGCAAATCCACGGTAAGGTTGACTTCGGCAAAATAAGCTCATATTGAACGCATTTGAGGACTTATTGAATGTCAAACTTACTGCCTGTTGGACTGTTTAACAAAAAACAACTTTCGGTACTAGCGGCCAGTGCTTTGGTTTGTAGCTTGGCTTTTCCATTGGCGCTTCCTGTTGCTCATGCGGATGCTTTACCTCAGTTAACCCAACTGATTAAAGATAATCGCGATGCGGTAGTACATATCGCTGTTGAGATCGACAACAAAGCAGGCAATAGCCCTGAAATGGAAATGTTTAGTTTTCCAGATGGACAAGGTTTACCGAAAGAATTAGAGAAATTTTTCCGTAATATGCCACGTGGCACTCCCCAACCGCGAGATGCGCAAGCAATGGGTTCGGGCTTTATCATTTCACAAGATGGCTATATCGTTACCAATACTCATGTCATTGATAATGCTAGCAAAATCAAAGTAACTTTAAATGATAAGCGCGAACTACCTGCAAAAGTCATTGGTAAAGATAAACACAGTGATATTGCCCTGCTTAAAGTCGAAGCGACTGGTTTGCCAATGGTTAATCTTGGGGACTCCGATAAATTAGAGGTGGGTCAATGGGTAGTGGCCATTGGTGCACCGTTTGGCTTAGATCACTCAGCCACCCAAGGAATTGTGAGTGCACTCTCGCGTAGTTTACCGGATGGTACTTATGTGCCCTTTATTCAAACTGACGTAGCGGTTAATCCGGGGAATTCTGGAGGGCCTTTATTTGATTTAAACGGTAATGTGGTCGGAGTCAATTCACAGATTTATAGTCGTAGTGGCGGCTATATGGGGATCTCGTTTGCGATTCCAGTCAACTTAGTTAAAAACATCACGGAACAGCTTAAAACCGCTGGAGTAGTGAGTCGAGGTTGGTTGGGTGTGCAAATCCAGAATTTGGATCAAGAGTTGGCTAATTCGTTTTCAATGAATAAACCCCAAGGAGCTTTGGTGGCTAGTGTTATGCCCTCTAGCCCTGCCGATAAAGCTGGGGTACAAGCAGGCGATATTATCGTTGGCTTTAATAATACCGAAGTGAATTCTGCTGATCATTTGCCCTTATTAGTGGGTACGACGGGGATCGGTAGTACTGTTCCTTTAAAAGTATTACGCAATGGTACTGAGAAAACACTGAATGTAACCATTGAGAAGCTCGCAGATAAAGAGGCTGGCCCAGCCCAAGAGCTTGCACAAGACAGCACGGCGGGTACGGGCGCTTTGGGCTTAGCGGTTGCAGGATTAACCGATCAAGAACGCAAGGATGCAAATTTAGGTATGGATGGCGTGGTCGTTCGCGAAGTCCGTGCCGATAGCCCTGCCAGTCGTGCTGGCCTACAGACGGGTGATGTGATTATTTCGGTGAATAACACTCAAATTAAATCACCCAACGAGTTAAAAACCATCGTGGATAAAGCCCCTGCTGATAAACCACTAGCCATGTTAATTCAGCGGGACAATGAGAAACGTTTTATCGCGGTAGGGCGTTCTTAACTTAAGTTCATATTGATTTTCGTTGCTTTTTCGTTGTTTTTCATAGACCTTACTCCCTCGCTTGCCCTGTCATTCGACAGGGCGTCTTTTTTTCAGTGAATGGAAAATAGCTCTGAAAATATTTCTAATAAGGCCTTGGCAAATCCCCCAACTCCACAAACACACTTTTCACTTGCGTATAGTGTTTAATTGTTTCTAAGCCATTTTCGCGCCCAATCCCTGATTGCTTATACCCCCCCACGGGCATTTCTGCGGGTGAAGGGCCATAGGTATTAATCCAACAAATGCCTGCTTGCAGTTTAGCAATCACTCGATGCGCTCGGGATAAATCAGTGGTGAAAATACCGGCTGCTAGGCCATAATGCGTATTATTCGCCCGCTGAATGACCTCATCTTCATCTGTAAATTTTAATACCGACATGACTGGGCCAAAAATCTCATCTTGAGTATGAGGCATCGTATCGGTGCAATCCGCAAAAATAGTGGGCTGTACAAAATAACCTTGGTCTAAACCGTCACGAGTAACTCGCTCCCCTCCACAGACTAAACGCGCTCCTGATTTTTTTGCTAACTCAATATAGTGTAAGACCTTTTGTAAATGCTTAGCCGACACCAAAGCGCCCACTTGAGTCTTTAGATCAGTAGGATCACCAATCAGCATGTGTTGGGTAATCGCCACCGTTTTTTCTAAGAAAGCTTCATAAATACTTTCATGCACAAAGACCCGTGTACCATGCGTACAGACCTCACCTTGGGTATAAAAGTTAGCCAGTAACGCACCATACACGGCATTCTCTAATTTGGCATCAGGAAAAATAATCAGCGGCGATTTTCCACCAAGCTCTAAGGTGACTTCTTTAATCCCACTGGCGGCATTCGTCAGAATTTTACTGCCCGTTGCCGTCGAGCCAGTGAATGAAATCTTTTTCACTTGAGGATGCTGAGTTAAGGCAGTCCCTACCCGATAATCCCCTTGCACCACATTAAACACACCCGCAGGCAAACCCGCTTCCGTATAGATTTCGGCAAGTTTTAAAGTAGATAAGGGCGTGAGCTCTGAAGGTTTATACACCATCGCATTGCCACAAGCCAAAGCCACAGCGGATTTCCAACAGGCAATTTGAATCGGGTAATTCCAAGCGCCAATGCCTGCACAAACACCTAAAGGCTCACGGCGCGTATAGAAAAACTTACCATGCCCTAAATCTTGATAGCTGCCCTGAATACTGGCCGCCAAACCTGCGTAGTACTCAATCACATCAGCCCCCGTCACAATATCCACCACAATCGCCTCTTGTAGCGGTTTTCCGGTATCTTGTACCTCTAAGAGAGCCAATTCGTCATTACGCGCCCGCAGCAAAGCCACCGCTTTATTTAAAATCCGTCCGCGCTCCATCCCACTTAAGCTTGACCACTCCAAAAACCCAGCTTCAGCGGCTTGTACCGCTTTATCCACATCCGCAACGGAGGCCTGTTGAATCCTTGCGAGCAGCTCACCGGTGGCGGGATTAATCGAATCAAAAGTTTCGCCAGAGCTCGCATTTTGATACTGACCACCGATATAAAGGGCTTGTGGGCTTGAATAAGGCATAGATTTTCCTGCTCTGTGGTTTGAGTTGGGTTTGGATTGCTTTTCATGCTGGCAAGTATAAACTGCTGCTAGAGGAGAATGTTAGATTTATAAAACGCTACTTTGCGGGCTTCATGATCATACTTAGGAGGAATATATGTGTTTGAAAAAACTGAGTGCAGTTGCTTTGATTTTTGCCAGTTCATTAGGCGTGAGTGTACAAGCGGCTGAACCAGAATCGTGCAATAAAGTACGCTTTGCGGATGTAGGCTGGACTGACATCACTGCCACTACTGCCCTCGCCTCAACACTCTTAACTGCATTAGGCTATGAACCCAGCTCTCAAGTGCTTTCCGTCCCCGTTAGCTATGCCAGCTTAAAAAATAAAGATATTGATGTGTTCTTAGGCAACTGGATGCCGACCATGAAAGCAGACATCCAACCTTATTTGGATGATAAAACCGTCGAATCCTTAGGTGCTAATCTAGAAGGCGCAAAATATACACTCGCTGTGCCTAAATACTTGTATGACAAAGGCTTAAAAAGCTTTGCAGATATTGCCAAATTTAAAGACGATTTGAACGGTGAAGTCTACGGGATTGAGCCGGGCAATGATGGTAATCGCCTGATCCAAGGTATGATTGACGGTGATAAATTTGGTCTAAAATCCTTCAAAATGGTGGAATCCTCTGAACAGGGCATGTTAGCGCAAGTCGAGCGGGCGATTAAACGTAAAGAGGGGGTTTTGTTCTTGGGTTGGGAGCCGCATCCAATGAACTCTAAATTTGAATTGGCTTATTTAGAAGGAGGGGATGAAGTCTTTGGTCCAAATTTAGGCGGAGCCACGATTTATACCAATGTGCGGGCAGGCTATCTCACCGAATGCCCGAATGTTGGCAAACTGATTAGCAATCTAAAATTCACGCTGCCAATGGAAAATCAAATCATGGGAGCCATTTTAGATGAGAAAAAAGAAGCCAATGATGCAGCGAAAGAATGGTTGAAAAAGAATCCAGATGCGGTCAAACCTTGGTTAGAAGGTGTCACTACCAAAGACGGTAAAGATGCAACAGAGGCTGTAAAAAAAGCACTCGAACTCTAATAAAGGTAGGTTTCTATGGATTGGCTGACAGAACACAAATTACCAATTGGCAAATGGTTAGGCCAAGGGGTTGACCTTCTCAACCAACATGCGGCGGGCTTTTTTGATAGTTTGTCGATGGTGTTGGAAACCATCCTTAATGGGACGACCGCCGCTTTGCTTTGGATATCTGCATGGCTATTAATTGCAGGGATTGCGGGTTTGGCTTGGTGGCTGCATCGCAGTTGGGGTTTAGTGGTCTTTGCGGTCTTGTCTTTACTGCTGATTGTCAATTTGGGCTATTGGCAGGAAACCATAGAAACCTTAGTGTTAGTTTTATACGCGACCTTGCTTTGTATGTTGATCGGTGTGCCGCTGGGCATTGCGGCGGCGCATCATCCATTACTTTATACTATTTTGCGCCCTATTTTGGATTTGATGCAGACAATTCCAACCTTCGTTTATCTGATCCCTACGCTGATTTTATTCGGTTTAGGGGTGGTACCTGGGTTGATTTCCACCATTATTTTTGCCCTAGCTGCACCCGTGCGCTTGACTTGGCTTGGCATTTCCAGTGTACCCAATACCTTAATTGAAGCGGGTAAATCCTTTGGTTGCTCTAAACATCAATTACTCTGGCGGATTGAATTGCCGTATGCACTACCCACCATTATGGCGGGTTTAACCCAGTGCATTATGCTTTCACTATCGATGGTGGTAATTGCTGCTTTAGTGGGGGCGGATGGTTTAGGGAAGCCTGTGGTGCGAGCGCTAAATACCGTCAATATCGAAAAAGGCTTTGAGGCCGGTTTAGCGATTGTTATTTTAGCTATTTTGCTGGATCGTATTTTCAAGCAACCTGCTAAACAACCCGCAGGAGCACACTAAATGGCTGCTGTTGAATTCAAGCATGTTGATGTTATCTTTGGCAAAGACCAAAAGCGCGCGGCGAGTTTATTAGATCAAGGTAAAACTCGGAGTGAAATCCTCGCTGAAACTGGCTCGGTCTTAGGGGTCGCGGATGCTAGCCTCACGGTTGAAGAGGGTACGATTTGTGTTCTGATGGGGTTATCGGGTTCGGGCAAATCCTCGCTACTGCGCTGTGTGAATGGTTTAAACCCCGTCACTCGCGGCGAATTGCTGATTGCGCACCAAGGTAGCAAGGTCGATATGGCGAAAATTTCAAGCCGCCAATTGCGCGAATTACGCCGAGATCGGATTGCCATGGTCTTCCAGCAATTTGGTCTTTTACCTTGGTGTACGGTGCGGGAAAATGTAGGCTTTGGCTTATCCGTTAAAGGTATCCCCAAAGATGAAGTAACGCGCATTGCCAATGAAAAATTAGCTTTGGTGAATCTTTCCGATTGGGCAGATAAGCAAGTCAATGAATTATCAGGTGGGATGCAACAAAGGGTTGGCTTAGCACGTGCCTTTGCTACCGATGCTGATATTCTCCTAATGGATGAACCTTTTTCAGCGCTAGACCCCTTAATTCGTGACCGCTTACAAGATGAATTATTAGAGCTACAAAAAACGCTCAAGCGCACGATTATTTTTGTCAGCCACGATCTGAATGAAGCCTTGAAGCTGGGTAATCAAATCGTGATTATGGAAAGTGGACGGATTATTCAAGCTGGTACAGCACGGGATATTATTTTCAAGCCAGCCAATGAATATGTGCGCCGCTTTGTGGCCAATATTAATCCGCTGCATGTACTTTATGCGGGTGTTTTGATGCGCCCACTCAGTCAATTGAATCGTACTCAAGATCAAATCGCACTGGATGGCGGCTGGGTTTTACAATTGGATGCCACCGAGCAGCCCATTAGTTTGCGCTTAAATGGTCAAGACTATGCGATTCAAACTGTCGATTTCGATACTTGGATGCAAGATGTGGTCGAAGTCGCGCAGCAAAACGAACAACCGTTATTAGTCACTCAAGCGGGTAAACCGGTCGGTGTGATTAGCCACAAAGATATTTTGCATAGCCTATTGCGCCAAACTCATTTAAGTCCTGACGCTAAACAGCCTATGTAATAAGTCAGGAGTGCAGCATGTTAAACATGACACGGCGCGAAGCCTTAACCAGCCTGTTAACCGCTTTGGCCTTGCCCATCACTTATCAAGCCAACTGGGCGTTTGCGGATACTGAGCTACCGCAAACCGCAGGGCAGGTTTATTTCCTCAAGCCCCTTGACCCCGAATATGCACAGCGGCGACAAATCTTTAATAAGCGTATCGGCCTAATGCCCCGCCTAATTGCAGTATGCTTATCGGATCAGGGGGTACAAATTGCGATGCGTTATGCCATTGCCAATCAATTACCCGTTGCGGTAAAAAGTGGTGGTCACTGTTTTGAAGGCTATAGCTTGAATCAAAATGGCCTAGTCATCGACTTATCCTTGATGAAACGTTTTAAATATACGGCCACTGATCAAACCTTTACGACACAACCGGGTGCTAAACTCGGCGAGGTTTATACTTATCTTGCGCAATTTAAGCGCTTAATTCCGGCGGGTTCTTGTGCTGGGGTGGGCGTGGCGGGCTTAAGCTTAGGCGGTGGTTATGGCTTTTTTTCACGGCAGCTGGGTTTAACCTGTGATAGCCTGCTTCGTGTCAAAATGGTTGATGGACAAGGCAATCTTTTAGACTCCAAGCATAATGCTGAGCTGCTTTGGGCTTGTAAAGGTGGAAATAATGGCAGCTTAGGGATCGTGACTGAATTGCAATTTAAAACCCATCCTGCCCCTACAAGCTTTACTCATTATCGCTTTAAATATCGTGAGCTAACCGCCAGTAAAGTCAGCGCTTTAGCCGAACAGTGGTTTAGTTTAATGCCTAAGCTACCCACGACCTGTTATTCGTCTTGGGTGCTTGGGCCAAGCCAACTTACTATACTCATCACCGATCTGGCTGAACGCTCTTCCCCTCCCCTGCAGGCTATTTTGCGGCAACTAGGCAAAGAGGCAAGCACGATACAAGGGGCACAGAAAGACGAATTTCTACGAGGTATCCAGCGCTTTCGCGGTGGTACTGAGCCTATATATTTTAAGAATGTTTCAGCGGGCTATTATAATAGCTATGCAGATATTAAAACGGTACTTCCTCATTTATTTACTCAGATGCAGGCCAGTCCTTTAAAGCAGAATCTGATTCAAATTAATACTTTAGGCGGAGCCATTCGTGATGGCTTTAGTGCCGCCAGTGCTGCCTATCCACATCGGAACTACTTATATTTAGGCGAATTTCAGGTTTATTACGAGCGTGCGACAGATACCCCTCAAGCTGAAGCGCTCGTCAATCAAGTGCAGCAACAATTTACTCAAGCAGGCATTCGAGCACATTATGCGAATTACCCCGATCTAGGCTTAAGAAATTGGGCATGGGCTTATTATGCCGATGCCTATCCCCGTTTACAGGCTTTAAAGCGTAAGCTTGACCCTGATAATCGCATCCAGCATCCGCAAAGTATTCGTATCTAAATCGGAGCATGTTATGAATCCAGTCAACCGTGCTACGGCTATCGGTTTTATTTCTATTGTACTTTGGGGGATGTTGGCACTCTTAACCAGTTTAACCAATGGTAAAATTCCGCCTTTCCAGATGCTCACTATGACCTTTACGATTGCCTTTTTGCTAATGCTGGGCAATTGGCTACGCCAAGGTAAAACCGGTTGGGTCTATACTCGTCAACCTCTACTGGCTTGGTTATTAGGCGTAGGTGGATTATTTGGCTATCACTTTTTTTATTTCCTAGCGATGGCTCATGCGCCTGTCGTGGAAGTTAGTTTAATTTCTTATTTATGGCCGTTGTTGATCGTATTGTTTTCAGCCTTATTGCCTGGTGAGCATTTATCTAAATTTCACCTGATCGGTGCGGTGTTAGCACTAGTAGGTTGCTGGGTATTAATTGGTGGTGGCAGCTCAGGCTTTAGCCCTGACTATTTAATCGGCTATTTAGCCGCCTTAGCTTGTGCCTTTTTATGGTCTAGCTATTCCGTAGCAAGCCGCTTAGTCAAACAAGTTCCTACCGATGCGGTGGGTTGGTTTTGTGGTATTACTGCAGTTTTAGGCTTAATCTGCCATCTGCTTTGGGAAAGCACAGTTTGGCCTGCCGATTGGGTGGAATGGCTAGGTGTGATTGGTTTGGGCTTAGGCCCTGTCGGGATTGCGTTTTTTACTTGGGACTATGGGGTAAAGCATGGCAATTTACAGTTGCTAGGTGTGCTCTCTTATGCAGCTCCGTTAATTTCAGTCGTGATGCTGATTCTAGCGGGTAAAGCCGAACCGACCTTCAGTGTTCTCTTTGCTTGTCTTGCAATTGTAGGTGGCGCTTTTATTGCAGGCCAAGCCCATCAACGTAAAACCTTAAGTAGCCCCTAACGGCTCATTTGCACCTTTGGAGTTAGAAATGAATTTCGATGAAATCATTGATCGCCGCCATACCCACTGCATGAAATGGGACTCCATGCAGCAACTCTATGGCGTTTCACCCGAAACCGGTCTTGCCATGTGGGTCGCTGATATGGATTTTCGCCCCCCACCCGCGGTTACAGCCGCTTTAAAAGCTGAAATTGAACAGGGTGTGCATGGTTATTTTGGTGATGAATCTGATTATCAAGCAGCGATTTGCCAATGGATGCAAAAACGCCATCAGTGGGAGGTTAATCCTGAGTGGATTAGTACCGTGCATGGCTTAGTAGCAGGCACCGCTTTATGTATTCAAGCCTTCACCCAAGCTAACGATGGCATCATTTTATTCACGCCGGTCTATCATGCCTTTGCACGCACGATTAAAGCGAATCAGCGCCAAGTGATTGAATCGCCATTGATAATTGATGAAAATGGCTTATATCGCATGGATTTAAGCCAGTTAGCTCAGCAGCTAACTGGTATAGAAAAAATGGTGATTCTGTGCTCACCACATAATCCGGGTGGGCGTGTGTGGTCGGTGGAAGAATTAGTGGAGCTGGCTGAATTTTGTTTAAAGCATGATTTACTATTAGTTTCCGATGAAATTCACCATGATTTAGTGTTCCAAGGCTATAAACACATCCCCATGCCATTGGCAGCCCCGCAGATTCGTGAACGTTTGATTATGCTCACTGCCACCACCAAGACCTTCAATATTGCAGGCGGTTTAACGGGGAATGCGATTATTGAAAACCCAAAGTTGCGTCAACGCTTTACTCAAGCCATGCTGGCCGCTGGTAGCTCACCCAATCGGTTTGGCGTACTGATTTCAACGGCGGCTTATGCTCAAGGTGAAGCGTGGTTAGAGGATTTGCTGACTTATTTAGAAGGCAATCGACGCTTATTTGATGCCGGTATTCAGCAGATTAAAGGCTTAAAGTCGATGCCTTTAGAAGCGACTTATTTAGCTTGGGTCAACTTTGCCGAGACAGGTTTAAGCCCGCAACAGGTCATTGATAAAGTACAAAAAGAAGCGAGCCTTGCTGTCAGTTATGGTTCGAGTTTTGGTCGTGGCGGAGAGACTTATTTACGCTTTAACCTCGCTACACCTCGCCGTCGAATTGAGCAAGTAGTGGAGCGCTTAATAGCCGTATTTAACTAACTCAAACCGCTCGCTTTTGCACTAACCAAAAGCGAGCGGTTAAACCAAAGATTAAGCCCCAAAAGGCGCTGCCTAAACCTAATAAGCTAACTCCTGAAGCCGTAACTAAAAATACAATCAGAGCGGCCTCCCGCTCAGCACTGTCAGCCAAGGCAGCCTGCAAGCTATTGGCAATCGTGCCAATTAACGCAAAACCCGCAATAGCTAAAATTAAGGCTTGAGGAAAGGATAAAAACAAACTGGTAATACTTGCGCCAAATAAACCCGCCAACAGATAAAACAAGCCCGCACTAAAGCTCGCTAAATAGCGCTTGGCTTTATCTTTATCAACCTCCTCACCCATACAAATAGCAGCGGTAATGGCTGCTAAATTATAAGCATAGCCCCCAAAAGGGGCGAGAATGATGGTGGTTAATCCGGTCAAGCCAATGGTTTTAGACAATGGTGCTTCATAGCCATTGGCTTTGAGCACCGCCACCCCTGGAATATTCTGTGAAGCCATCGTCACAATAAATAAGGGTAATCCCACTCCAATTAAAGCTTCCAAACGAATAGCAGGCATCACAAAAACAGGCTGCGCCCATTGCAAAGAAAGTTTACTTAAATCCATTAAGCCACTGAGCCAAGCAATCAAGATACCCACTAACAATGTCAGCGGAATGGCATAGCGTGCTAATAAACGTTTCATTAAGAGGAAAGTCACCAACATGCCACCGACTAATAGGGGTTCTTGCTGCAAAGAGACAAAGGCATTCAAACCAAATTTTAACAATACCCCTGCTAACATCGCTGAAGCCAAGGGTAAAGGAATCCAATGCATGAAGCGCTCAAACCAACCGGCATAGCCAATAATAGCAATCAAGATGCCACAGAGAATAAAGGCAGCCGTAGCCTCTGGCAGTGAGACCCCAGCAAGGCTCGTTACCAGTAAAGCAGCCCCTGGTGTTGACCAAGCGGTTAAGAGTGGAATCCGATAATACAGCGAGAGTGAAATACTAGAGACTGCCATTCCCAGTCCTAAAGCCCACATCCAAGAAGCAATTTGTGCCTCAGTCGCCCCCACTGTATGCGCGGCTTGAAAAATGATCGCGGCTGAGCTGGTATAGCCGACTAAAACGGCGACAAACCCGGCACTGAGATGGGCTAGTGAAAAGCCTTTGAACATAGCAATAGCTCTTTATTACAGAATTATAGATTAACTTTAAACGGCATTAGCATCTGACGGATAGCTCGGATTTGCTTCCCTTGCTTATCCGCATAATGTTCGCCACTATAGCCCCACCAATCCCAACAAGCTTGAGGATTCGTAATCCAAACTTTAGTTTGTGGATAAAGCACGACAATATGATTACTTTCCGCCCACTCATTATAACCCGCCTTGGTATAAAACCGATTAGCAATTAAATCCTCGGTTTGTGAGCAACCATGCAAAGCAATATGTAATTTACAAGGCTCACCGTTTTTACAGGCGGTGGGAATATAAATATGGGCATTTTGATGCAGGCTAATACTGGGGTCTTTAGAATCAAAAAAAGCTTGTTGATTAAAGGTATGCAGATTTGTAGATTTAGCCTCGGTTTTGGCTCGAAGTGGGCCATAAATCTGCTGAAGTAAAGCACCCGCAGCATCCAAATCACAATCATTGATAAAAGGAGGTAGTGCGAGTTTACAAGCCCCTCCATAGTTAGCAGTAATCATCCCGTGGCTGGCATGGGAATCTTTGATATAGGCAAGGTTTTCAGCAGGTATAAAAGCTAGATAATAAGTCTGCAGACTATCCATGACTTGGGTCGGTACTAGCGGATCTTTCCCGCCCGAAAACATCCAAACTTTGTGTTGAGCCAAATAACTTGGATCATCAATCAGACCCGCTTGAGCCAAACGCTTAGTTTCGCGCACAGAAAAATCCACATCAGGACTCGCCCTTCGTTTCCAAAGTGCAGGCGAAGTATGGGTACAGATATTCAACATGGTATACATGCCAGTGAAATCGAGCCAGCGAGCTAAGTATTTGCCAGCAGCACAGCGATAAGGCCCTCCTGCAATCACACCTACCCCTCTTATACTTTTGGAGTAAATGACCTGTAATTGCACTGCCATAAAAGCACCGGAAGATACACCAGAAACCGAAGTTTGCTGAGGATCAATATGAAGCTTCTGGCTTAGTTCAGTTAAAGAATCTGCTTGACTTAAAGTTGATTTAGCCCATAAAAAAATAAGCAAAATTAACTTCAAAAACCATTTCGATCTATAAGTTTTCTTTTTTAACAAATAAATACAACCATTTTTAATTAAAACGATCTGCTCTAAAAACTAGCTTATACACCAGTTCTTTTGACAAAAACCAATATCAATTTAGATCTCTAATAGGAATTTATTTTAAATAGCCATTAAGCATATATTTTAAAAAAGCTACCTTTTATCAAAAATCTAATTGTCTCTTCTTTACTAACCTTCTAAAACTGATCTGATCCCTATTTATAAGGAGTAGGACATGGTTAGTAACACAACTAGCAACTCAACAGCACTGAGTAATTTATCAGTCAATCATAATAACTCTGTACAAACACCAAGTAATACATTCAATATGTCTTTAAATGCAGCACAACTTCCTGTACTGCAACTACTATTTAGTCTTATTGTCAGTATTTTACAGCAACTTCTTAGTCAGCTTACACAGCAAGCGAATACGGATAAACCTGAACAGCCCAATACTGAAACTCCTAGCACCACTGACTCAGGCAACCCTAATCCTTTAAACAATATCAGTGATGATCAGAATGCAAAAATCTTAATCCTTCACAAAGACTTAGTTACACCAGAAATTATTGATTATGCTGAAAAAAATGATTTAACACGCCCCTATGTTATCAGTGATGAAGATGGCTCTGGTACTATTTCAGCCGGAGATTTCCTCTTAGTAGGTAGCCAAGCTGACGGTAACTTTCAAAAGAGAGTTTTATCTGCAGATGATATAGCACGAATCAACTCGCCTGGTGCTATCGACTCAGGCAACCCTAACCTACTAAGCAATATAAACCTCCAACAGGATGCCAACATTCGTTTTCTTTTTAAGCACATCATTACTCCAGATATTATTGAGCGTAGTAAAGACTCCATAAGACCTTATGTCATTAGTGATGATGATAACTCTGGCTCCATTTCAGTAGGAGATCGTTTACTAGTGGGAGATCGTATTCATGGAGATCTACAAGAGCATAGACTAACTGATACTGATCTAAGGGGCATCAATGGAGGAGCTTTAGGGTCTAGTGAGAGCTAAAATCAAACTTAACCCCATACAATACTTTGGAACAGCGGACTAGAGCTTATTATGTAAGTTAAGCATTAACACGGTACTATCCATCCCCACTCAATATTCGTATGAATCGGGGATGGCACTCTAAACTCGCTTAGTTTTCTAGGCGATTGACTAATTGCTTTAAACTGTTCAATTCCGCATTCCATTCTTCTTGTAAGCGCTCGATTTCATCCAGAATCTGCGCTTTCAGTTCGCTACGATCTTGTTTAGATTGCACAATGGAGTCCAACTCTAAAATCGCTTTGGAGAGTACGGGTGAAATTTCAAAAACTAATTCAGATTGATTCATAGCCCCATCACTCACTTGAGTTCGCTGTGAACGACCAAAGGTATAACTTCGCACCACAGGCAAAAATGAACCCTTAGGGCGTTCATAACGAATCCGCAGAATATCCATATCAGGGCGAGGTTGCGTGAGGGTATACCCAATAATCTGCATAGGGTTTTGTACGCCCATTGAATTCAAAGTTGAATATTGACTCATGATGCTGTTCCTTTATCGTTAATATCAAGCGCTTAGCTAGTGTAGCCTAATTTGTACCTCGTAAGCCTGAACAATCCGTACTTAGTATTTAGTGCAAAAGTGCTACCATAGTTTGCCTGAGCCTCGTTGTTAGGAATATCTATGAAATTCGCTAGCTTCAATCTGTTTCAATATGTTGCCCCTGACTATTACTGGTATAAACGTGAGCCACGCGCGAGCTATACTGAAGCAGAATGGATACAAAAGCAGGCGTGGATTAGCCAACGCTTAAGCTTAATGGATGCGGATGTTATTGGCTTTCAAGAAGTATTTAGCTTTGCCGCCTTACAACAATTATGCGCATCAGTGGGCTATCCTTATTTTGCTATTGTCGATCAGCCTACGACCTTACCCGAAGACCCTTATGTTTTTCTAAGCTCCATTGTCGCTTTGGCCTCACGCTATCCCTTAACCAATATTCGTAGTGTTCCTCTCGATCCTGCCGTACAAACCGAACTCTGTCTTCCCAATAGTTTCCAATTCAGCCGCTTACCTGTCTGTGCGGAAGTAGAAACACCGCTCTTAGGTGAAGTCACGGTTTATGTCCTCCATCTTAAATCTAAGCGAGCCGCTAGCCTTGATATTAGTTATCAAGAAGAAGTTCCTTGGGAAGAGCGGGGGCGGGATACTTTGCTACGCTTATCACGGGCAAATGTAGCTTCACTCTTGCAACGTGGTGCTGAAGCCAGTTTGGTTTATCACCGTGTCAGCCATGATCTAAAAACCAATCGGCAACGGCAAATAGTCGTCTTAGGCGACTTAAACGATGACCAACATTCAACGCCCTTTGAAGCCTTGATAATGCAAGAGAAAATCTATGCGATTGGTGGGGTTGAGCAAGAGGCTTGGCCTGAGGATTTTATTCCTAAATTACATGATTATCGCCTCAGTGATAGTTTTCGAGTTGCACCCACAACACGCCAAACGGCGCGTCCTTTTACCCATATTCATCACGGGGCGGGTAGCTGCTTAGACCATATTTTAGTATCAAACTCGCTCAACCCACAAAATGGTCGTGCCGTCGCTGAAGTCTTAGATTATCAAGTATGGAATCAACACTTAGATAATGACGGGATACCGAATCGCTTACAATCGGATCATGGGCAAGTCTGTATTACTCTAATCCCTACTCATGATCAGGCTAATCAACCACAAATTGGTCGCCCCATTCTTTATCGAAATCCTGAAAAGCTAACCACACGCCAAGACTTTATTGATTTAGCAGGGGGCGTTTATCAGTCTAGCAAGCATTTTCGCCAATGGAGTAGCGCTGATAAATGGGAGAATTTTTGGTCTTTCTTCTTTGATACTGCGTATGGTTGGATACCCTCCATCTATGGCAGCCTCCCTGTAAACGAACTCTATCAAAAACAGCAGCATAGTATTGAGCATATTATTCCACTTGATTTTCTAGATCGCTATTTAGCCTATACCCATCAACCACGCCATGTGCGCAATGGTGCAACCACCAATCCCTTGAATTTTGCCCCCTCAGAACGGGGTTTAAATGCAAAACGCTCTAATTTTGCCTTTGATTTTGATGGCGATAAAATCGTACGCCCATTTAATCTTGATCTACACCCCGAAACTTTTGATAGCACCGGTTTTGATGCAGAAAACGAGTGGGTGATTCCTTCGCGCAATCGGGGCGATGTCGCACGAGCTTTGCTGTATATGCTATTAGTTTATGGGATTGATGAACTTTATGAGCGGCATATTGATACTCTCGTACACTGGGCAAAAATTGATGCCCCAAGCGCTTGGGAAATCGCGTATAACCATTGGGTACATGGGCGCTTAGGCATTCGCAATCCATTGATTGATGCGCCTGATAAAGTCCTACCACTGCTCAATAATAAAGAACTGATGCATGCCATGCTGCTCAAACCAAACGCAAATCAGCGCCAAATTTGATCAAGGTATTTGGCTGCTAAAATCGTATCACGCAGCGCATAACGAGGGGTCTGCATCGAAAGATGGCAGCCCTCCCGTCGTAATACAGGTTTGATCATACTAGCAGCTTGACGAAAGCTAATCAGATATTTGCCTGTATTTTCATACGGCTCGATTTTCTCAATATCGGCAATATGGGTGATGGCACTGACAGGCGCGACTTGATAAGCCGCTAAATGCTTTAACTTATGCAAATGCTTTTGCTGAATCCGTACTGCAAACCATTGCTGTGCCTCTAAAAAAGTTTTCTCCATCCCCTCTTCTTTGATAGGTACGACTAAAGTATCGAAAGCCTCTAGGTCTATTTGCTTGGTCGCTAATAAGCGGCGTTGCCATTCAGTGAGTTTATCTTCTGGCTTGGGAGGCGTGAAAGCATTAATCCCCAACATCGGTAAGATCAAGAGCATATCCGCCAAAAATGCTTGAGCCGTCGCCCGCGCAACGGGCGACATCGTAGGCGACAGCGGAGTATTTTTATTCAGCAGTACCGCACGGTTATATTGTTGGGCTAAATTGACCAAAGCATGTTCTAAAAACTGTACTTCGGTTTTACCGATCTTGTGATTTTGATCGAAGAAATAAATCCCCCAATCCCAACCCTCTTTATTCGCGACATGCTTACGTAGCCGCTCACCGAGCGGATCAGCCTCGCCAATATAGATAGTTTCTTCAGCCGCATTGCCTACCAATACATAAACACCCGCTTGATTAAAGCCGGGTTCGTGTTTCAAATTAGCAAACAATTCTTTAGGAAACACAACGCCATAGCCAGACCAATTCGACTTATCAATATGCCGAATCCCTTGCGGGTCGCCCGTGGTCGCAAAGACGGTGATCGAAAAAGGGCTTTGCATACCCTAGGATTTTTGCCCAATCAATTCAATTTGATAGCCATCAGGGTCTTCTAAGAAAGCAATAATGGTCGTACCTGCATTCATCGGCCCTGCTTCACGAATAATCTTACCACCAGCGGCACGCATTTTTTCACAAGCCGCATAGACATCGGGTACTTCAATCGCAATATGCCCAAAAGCCGTCCCTAACTCGTATTGAGAAACTCCCCAGTTATAGGTTAGCTCCAGCACAGTGCTATTGGATTTTTCACCATAACCCAAAAAGACTAAAGTGAATTCACCAGCAGGATAATCTTGCCGACTTAATTCACGCATCCCTAACACTTGGGTATAAAATTGCACGGAACGCTCTAAATCCCCCACGCGCAGCATTGTGTGTAAAATTCGCATCATGATTCTCGCCTTAAGTTTAAAAAGCTATGGTAGCGCAAATCAGTCAAGCTGGAAAAAATGCTTTCTCAGCTTGTGGGCAAGCCCTACCATAAGCATTTTTGGCTCAGAATAAGGATAAAACGTGAATTGGCTGATGCGCTGGCTCATTAATTTAGGCTTACTAGCAGCGCTCTGCTTATTTGTTACGGGTGTGTTTGCGCCTTTAATGGAATTGGAGAAATTTTGGGTATTTAAAAACCAA
>JBJOOT010000050.1:0-20346 GCA_046051185.1 Pseudomonadota bacterium
CGACATTTTTCAAGGAAATCATCAGCAAAGGCGTGTAGATGGCCGATTTTTACGTTTTGCTCATCGGCATGCTGGTAAATGGGCAGAAAACGTTCGTCGGCATTGAAACTAAAATGCTGGTCGCGGTTATTGGCGAAGTAGCGAGTATCGTTTTCGTTGCTGACGATGAACAGTTGCATGAAGCACAGCAGCGAGTTGGTATAGCCGTTGCCGGAGTCGTTGCGGTACTCGACGATTTGCTCCATCGCACGGCGGGGGCTGATTTGCAGGGTTTTCAGCTCAATTTGTACCAAAGGCAGGCCATTGATCAGCAGGATGACATCATAGCGGTGATAACTGCTGTCGGTATTGATGCGCAGTTGCTGGATAACTTCAAACGTATTTTTACACCAGTCACGCAGGTTGACCAGCATGTATTCCAGTGGTGTGCCATCTTCACGGGTAAACTTGCCTTTTTCGCGCAACGCTTGAGAGGCGGTGAATACATCGGTAGTAATGATTTCGTCACGTAGGCGGGCAAATTCGGCATCCGTCAGGCTGACCCAGTTCAGTGCCTCGAATTTCTGGCGGAAATTGGCTTCAAGCGCGGTTTTGTCGCGGATGTCGGGGCGGTAGGTGTATTTGAGGTCTTGCAGCTTCTCAATGAGTTTCGCCTCAATTGCATGCTCTTTGGTTGTCATCCATTAAACTCTTAATCCATACTACGAGCTAGTTTGCCTATATTAATAGTCTATAACAAATTTTTAGCACTTATTAATTGAGCTTAAATATCTCAAAAAACTCGATTATCTCAAGCCGGAAACACCCCGGTCGAAATGTACCGATCCCCCCGATCACAAATAATCGTCACAATCGTAGCGTTCTCTACGACCCGCGCTAAACGTAAAGCAGCGGCCATTGCTCCCCCCGAAGACACCCCACAAAAAATCCCTTCTTCCGCTGCTAAACGGCGCATCATGGTTTCCGCTTCGATTTGAGTCACATCCATTTCTAGATCAACCCGCTGAGGCTCAAAGATTTTAGGTAAATAGTCCGGCGACCAACGACGGATGCCCGGAATAAGATCTTGTTCGGTGGCGGGGCGCACACCAATGATTTGAATTGCTGGATTTTGTGCTTTTAAATAAGCACTCGTACCCATAATCGTTCCCGTCGTGCCCATAGCACTGACAAAATGCGTGATGCCCCCTTGGGTATCTTGCCAAATTTCGGGGCCGGTACTGAGGGTATGCGCGGTTGGATTATCAAGATTCGCAAACTGATTTAAGACTTTCCCCCTCCCCTCACGTTCTAATTGCAAAGCTAAATCCCGTGCGCCCTCCATCCCACCTTGTTCTTTGCTAATTAAGAGCAATTCAGCACCATACGCCTTCATTGAAGCCCGCCGCTCCATGCTTAAATTATCGGGCATAATCAGGATCATTTTATAGCCCTTAATCGCCGCCACCATCGCTAAGGCAATCCCTGTATTGCCGCTAGTAGCTTCAATTAAAGTGTCTCCAGCTTGAATTTGCCCACGTCGCTCCGCTTGCAAAATCATATTTAAAGCCGGACGATCTTTGACTGAACCCGCCGGATTATTCCCCTCTAATTTAGCCAAAAGGGTATTCGTGGTATTACCGGGTAGACGCTGCAAACGGACTAAAGGCGTTTTACCGATAAAATCTTCTATCGTTGGGTAATACATGCTGGTTATCCTATTAAAATCACAAAAGCGACCGCATATTCACGCTCATCCGCTAAGGAAGTTTGAATTTCCTTCACCCCTAAGCGTTCCGCCAACGCTAAAGCGCTGCCATGCAGATGTACATAAGGCTGACCTAAAGCGTTGTGGCGGGTTTCGATTTCAGCGAAACTGGCATCTTTACCAATGCCTGTTCCTAAAGCTTTTGCCACGGCCTCTTTGGTGGCAAAGCGCTTAGCCAACCAAGCAGCGGGTTGATGGCTGGCTTTAAACGGAGTCAGCTCCTGTGGATGTAAAATACGTTCAAGAAAACGCTCAGCTTGGCGCTCTAATAGGCGCTCAATCCGCTGGATTTCGACAATATCAGTTCCAATTCCAATGATACGCATGAGCTAACTCATTAGCCTAAATCACCGAATAACTGGCGAGCATACAAGGTTTTACCCTTGAGCAAGACCCGCCACAAACGATCTAACACTAATCTTAGCTCATGCCAAGCCGCGTGCGGCATTTGCTCGGGCGTCCGTAAGGCTAACAATAAAGCGCCCGAAATCAGGGTATCGCTGGGTTCGGCCAAAACCTCATCCGCCATCACTAAGCCAAACTCAGGGCGAAACCGATAGCTTAGCCCTGCACGTAGCTCAAACCCCTGTTGATCCTCTTGCCAAAAATTGAGGCTATAACCGCAATAGTCTAATAACTCTAACTCTAAGCGCATCACCGCTGCTAGGTTTTCACCCGATTGAAGGTGGTATAATAGCTCTCGATAGGCTTGGAATAGCTCAGGCATCGGCTCATGCGCTTGAAAAGCCCGCAGGAATAGCTCATTCACATACAAAGCTTGCACCAAAGCCGCTGCTTGCAACCGATAACGGCCTTTTTCTTCGGTTTGAGTCAGCGTAAAAACCTCACCCCGCCCGACCCAACTGGCATCGAGTAAGCGAAAGGGCTCTAAGATACCTTTAATACGGGCAGCCTGCTTTTTAGAATAACGTGCCACTACACTAATGCGACCTTCATCTTGGGTAAGCAAATCCAGCAATAAACTCTGATCACGAAAAGGATTCCGCCGCAAGACAAAGGCCGGCTTCACATGCCTACTCCTAGCAAAGCCAGCACCCCTAAAACCGCGAAAATAGCGGCAGCCACTCCATGAATCAGTTTAAGTGGCAATTTGTGCGCCAGTTTATCGCCAATAAAAACCGCTGGCACATTCGCCAGCATCATGCCTAAAGTCGTCCCTGCCACCACCGCGACTAAAGCTTGATATTGAGCGGCTAAGGCTACCGTTGCAACTTGTGTTTTATCGCCCATTTCAGCAAAAAAGAAAGCCAACAAAGTCGTCACAAATACGCCAAACCGCGAAGCTTTGACATTGGCATCCTCTTCATCCAGCTTATCAGGGATCAGCATCCACACCGCCATCCCTAAAAAACCAAGCCCCAAAATCCAGCGTAAAGCATTCGCACCTAAAACCGAAGTCAACCAAGCCCCCACCGCCCCCGCTAGTGCATGGTTGAGCAAAGTAGCCACTAAAATGCCTAAGATAATCGGTAAGGGCTTGCGAAACTTCGCTGCCAATACCAAGGACAAAAGCTGAGTTTTGTCGCCCATTTCAGCAAGAGCAACAATGCCGGTTGAGATTAAAAACGCTTCCAAAGACGACACTCCTATTCAATCAATACCAGAGTGTACTGAGTAGCCCGTTGAATGCCAATGCTATTTTGATCTGAACTTACTCATGGCCTACCCATGAATTTAGATACTCAGTTCTAATTCAGTTCGCTTTGCTAGGCTGTCTTTTTTAAGTTTTTCCGGGAAAATTTTCTTGACCACCAAGAAAAATAACGGCGCAAAAAAGATGCCTAAAATCGTAGCCGCGATCATGCCACCTAAGACCCCAGTGCCAACGGCATGCCGACTGCCAGCGCCGGCCCCAGTACTCAACACCAAAGGCAGTACCCCTAAAATAAAGGCAAAGGAAGTCATAAGAATGGGGCGTAAGCGAATCCGTACTGCCTCTAAAGTAGCTGGAATTAAAGCATAGCCTTGCGTGAGGAGATTACGAGCAAATTCGACAATCATAATGGCATTTTTGGCGGCCAAGCCAATAGTGGTGAGTAAGCCCACTTGGAAATACACATCATTATTTAAGCCACGAAGATCGGTCGCTAAGACCGCGCCTAAGACCCCAAGCGGAACCACTAAAATAACCGCAAAAGGAATCGACCAGCTTTCATATAAGGCCGCCAGTGCTAAAAACACCACCAAGACCGATAAAGCATAGAGTAAAGGGGCTTGCGCCCCCGATTTAGCTTCTTGATAAGATAGCCCCGTCCATTCATAACCAATGCCTTCGGGTAATTTGCCCACTAAATCCGCGACAATCTGCATCGCTGTACCCGAACTAACCCCCTCTGCAGGAGCACCCGTCACTTCAACGGCACTAAGCCCATTAAAGCGCTCTAACAACGGCGGGCCTTTAGTCCAACTGCCTTTGGAGAAGCTAGAAAACGGCACCATATCCCCTGCCGCATTTTTCACAAACCAACGATCTAAATCCTCCGGCATCATCCGGCTGCTAGCCTCACCTTGTAGATACACCTTCTTCACTCGCCCACGATCAATAAAATTGCTCACATAAGCGCCCCCCCAAGCGGTGGAGAGCGTATCATTGATGGTGCTAATGGAAATCCCCATTGCACTGGCTTGCAGCACATCAATATCAACCTGATATTGACTACTATCGTCCATACCATTGGCACGCACGGCCGTTAAGCGCGGATCTTGCGAAGCTGCTTTAATAAAAGCATCCCTTGCTTTCATTAAAGCTTCATGGCCTAAACCTGCACGATCTTGAATTTCCACTGAGAAACCCGCTGCATTCCCTAAGCCACGCACGGCAGGGGGAGCATTTACTACCACTCTTGCCTCTTGAATGGCACGCAACTTACCAGCAGCACGTTTAGCAATCGCTTGTGCCGTTTGCTCAGGGCGCTTACGCTGCTCCCAATCCACTAAGCGGACAAATAAACGTGCCACATTTTGTGCATTCCCTGCGGTACCAACACCACCAACGGCCATCACGGCTTTGAGTACTTCTTTTTCATTGTCTAAGAAATACTTTTCAACCTTAGCAACGGCTTTTAAAGTGGCTTCTTGGGTTGAACCGGGGGGCAAGCGCACCTGTACAAACAAAGTACCTTGGTCTTCATCCGGTAAAAAGGAAGTGGGTAAACGCACAAATAAATAAGCCATCAAACCAATAATTAATAAATAAATCAGCAGATAACGCGCCGGTTTATGCAAAATGCCCCCCACCATCCGCTGATAGCCCTGACTCGCTCGATTAAAGCCCCGATTAAACCACCCCGCCCAACCTGTTTTATCTTTGACATCACTGGCTTTTAAGAGGCTTGCACATAAAGCGGGCGTAAGAATCAAGGCAACCCCCACAGATAAAAACATAGCCGATACCAAAGTAATCGAGAACTGCCGATAAATCACTCCGGTTGATCCCCCAAAAAAGGCCATTGGCACAAAGACTGCCGCCAACACTAAGGCAATCCCAATCAAAGCACCGGTGATTTGCCGCATGGATTTGCGCGTGGCCTCGCGGGGGGATAAACCTTCGTCATGCATTAAACGCTCGACATTCTCGACCACTACAATCGCATCGTCGACCAAGAGACCAATGGCGAGCACCATCGCAAACATAGTCAGGGTATTAATCGAATAGCCAAATAGATTTAAAATCGCCAAAGTACCTAATAAAACAATTGGTACTGTAATCGCGGGAATCAAAGTTGCACGGAAACTTTGTAAAAACACGAACATAACAATAAACACCAAGACCATCGCTTCGGCCAAAGTGATGAGGACTCCCTCAATAGAAATACGAATAAAGGGCGAGGCATCATAAGTAATAATCGCGGTCAGACCCTGCGGGAAATAAGCCTCCAATTCCTTTAATTTAGCTTTAACTGCCTCAGCTGTGGTTAAAGCATTCGCGCCACTGGCTAAAGTTACTGATAGCCCACCTGAAGGCTGCCCCCCAATGCGGGATACAACATCATAACTTTCGCTACCAAGCTCCACTCGTGCAATATCCGCAAGGCGTACCACCCCACCGCTGGTATTCGCTTTTACAGTAATCGCATTGAATTGTTCTGGGGTTTGTAGCGTAGACTGAGCGGTGACCGTGACATTCATAGGTTGATTCGGAACTGCGGGTGTACCGCCGAGTTGCCCTGCAGAGATTTGCGTATTTTGTGACTGAATGGCCGCTTTCACTTCCGTCGTAGTGATTTTATACATACTCATTTTCAGCGGATCGAGCCAAATCCGCATCGCATACGCTGCCCCAAAGATTTGGGTACTACCGACCCCTTCGACTCGACTAATCGGATCTTGAATATTGGTAGCAATATAGTCCGCAATATCTGTTTGGCTCATACTGCCATCGGCAGAGATAAAGCCAATAATTTGTAGGAAACCACTCGAACTTTTACTGACACGCGTGCCTTGTTGTTGCACCGTTGTAGGCAATTGTGGGAGCGCAAGTTGCAGCTTATTTTGCACTTCCACCTGAGCCAGATCAGGATCGGTATCGGCAGAAAAACTTAAATCCACCCGCGCACTACCTGAAGAGCTACTGGTGGAACTGATATACTGCAAACCATCCAGCCCAGTCATTTTCTGTTCAATGATTTGCGTGACCGAATCCTCAACTGTCTTAGCAGAAGCCCCAGGATAAGAAGCCGAGACGGAAATCGTAGGAGGGGCAATGTCTGGATATTGGGCAATGGGTAACTGGGGGATGGAGAGTACCCCCGCTAACATCACCACAATGGCTAGTACCCAAGCAAATATTGGTCGGTCAATAAAAAATAAAGACATCTACCCGCCACCCTAAACCTATCATTAAGGCAGGCAGTTTAAAACTTTGCGCTCAAGTGCTCAAACAGTAGCTATTTTCCTAAGGCGAGCTAACAAGCACTTGCATAGTCATTGCCCCTGATCAGGATTTGTGCCTAATATCGGGCATGGCAACCCAACTAGGAATAAGAACATAATGACCATGAGCACTCACCTCACCCCAACTATAAAAGAACGCTGGGCTTGGGCTTTTTATGACTGGGCAAATTCAGCCTTTATTACTACCGTCATGGTTGCTTTTTTCCCAATTTTTTTTCGTAACTATTGGGCGAGTGAACTTCCCTCTGAAGAAGTCACCTTGCACTTAGGCACTGCTAATTCCTTGGCGAGTTTATCAGTGATGCTCTTAGCCCCCTTTTTAGGAGCAATCGCCGATCGAGGCCGGATTAAAAAACCCATGATGGCCTTTTTTGTCGCTTTAGGGATTGGTGCGACTTTATTATTACCTGTGATTGGGCAAAATCAATGGCAATGGGCGATGTTTGCCTTCGTACTTGCGGTCGTAGGTTTTTTGGGGGCGAATATTTTCTATGACTCTCTCCTCGTCGATGTTGCAGAAGAGCGGGACTTTAATCGAGTCTCAGCTTTAGGTTATGGCTTAGGCTATCTAGGCGGTGGCTTACTCTTTTTACTTTGTGTGCTCATGAGTTTGCATCCCGACTGGTTTGGCTTAAGCGATGCTAGCAGTGCTGTTCGTTGGGCTTTTGGCCTCACAGCTTTATGGTGGGCGGGCTTTTCTATTCCATTATGGCTACTGGTTCATCAAAAATCGGGTTCTAGTACAGCCCCGCGCCCAACCATGAAGCGCTTACTCATTGAGGGTTGGCAAGACTTTATTGATACGTTCAGGCACATTCGCCAGCTAAAATCGGTTGGCTTATTTTTGCTCGCCTATTGGTTCTATATTGATGGAGTTGACACCATCATCGTCATGTCGGTGGATTATGGACAAACCTTAGGCCTACCAGAAACCAGCTTAATTACCGCCTTATTAATCACCCAGTTTATCGCCTTCCCAGCGGCCATCTTGTTTGGCTTTTTAGGGAATAAAATCGGTGCTAAACAAGGGATTCTAATCGGTCTTGCTGCCTATGCACTGATTACGATTGGCGCTTCACAGATGACATCAGTGAACGGCTTTTATGCCTTAGCTCTTTGTGTAGGTTTAGTTCAAGGTGGTGTACAAGCCCTCAGCCGCTCTTTATATGCCAGTCTCATTCCTGCCGAGCAAGCCGCTAAATTTTTTGGTTTTTATAATATGCTTGGTAAATTTGCAGCGGTATTAGGCCCTTTATTAGTGGGTTGGTTTGGTGTTATGACCGGATCTTCACGCTTAGGTTTATTGGCTGTGCTAATCTTATTCGTGATAGGTGGCTTTTTATTATGGCGTGTACAACTACCGAGCCGCTCTTAAATTAAAATTTAGTTAGCATTACTTAATAATTTTATAAATTTATTGGAAATACTTATTAAAAGTGTTTATTAAAAATACTTATTAGAAAAATTAAACTGACGGAGATTACTAATGATTCAATTTGAATTGATTCAAGCGTGGGAAAGTGTTGAGCGTATGTTTGCAGTGGTCACTTTTGATCCGCAAGGTCATATTCTCGATCTTAACCCACTGTTTTTAACAACGATGGGTTATAGCAGCAAAGAAGAGCTAGTCGGCCAACATCATCGTTTGTTCTGTTCCGCCAACTATGCTGCCTCCCCAGATTATTCAGCATTCTGGACAAAATTATCCGCCGGTGAGCGAGTGAGTGGTGCTTTCCGGCGTGTCCTCAAAGATGGTAATGAAATCTTTCTCTATGCCGAATATGCCCCCATTCGTGATGAACTCGGCCAAGTCATTAAAGTCCTTAAAGTGGCACAAAATGTGTCTCAAATCGCTGAGGGAATGGCAAGACAATTAGGCATCAACCCGAAGCTAGCGGATCGTTTGATGAGCATGGAACTACAAAAGAACCCCACAGCCTTAGGCAGTGCGCAAAGCACCTCTACCTAAGCGGCATCCACCAAAATACGCTATAACAAAACGCATGATCAAGGACGTATTGTAATGGTAATGCTATTTTTCGTGGAAGGCTGTTATCATTCTTAGCTAAATCCAAGCTTAACTCACCACAACAATGAAACAAACTATTCAACGTTTTTTAGCTTTAGAATCCGCCAGCGGTATGCTCTTAGTCATTGCCGCTGTATTAGCTATGTTGGTCGTCAACTCGCCGCTAAAAGGCTGGTATGAGCTATTACTGAATACGCCAGTTGCTATACAAATTGGCGCTTTAAAAATTGCCAAGCCTTTATTGCTTTGGGTGAATGATGGCCTGATGGCTTTATTTTTCCTCACGGTTGGCTTAGAAATTAAACGTGAAGTCATTGAGGGTGAGCTTTCTGATTTATCCAAAGCAGCCTTACCTGTGATCGCTGCCATTGGTGGAATGGCAGCACCTGCTTTAGTCTACACTCTCATTAATTACGATAATCCACAGGCTATGCGGGGCTGGGCTGTACCTACTGCAACCGATATTGCCTTTGCCTTAGGGGTCTTATCACTCTTAGGCAAACGGGTGCCGATTAGTTTAAAAATGTTTTTACTCACCCTCGCCATCGTGGATGACTTAGGCGCGATTGTGATTATTGCCATCTTCTATACCACAGAGCTTTCAACCTTATCTCTAAGTGTGGCAGCTGGGGCTTTGGTGGTGTTATTTATCTTAAACCGCCGTGGTGTTCTTTCCCTCACACCCTATTTATTAGTTGGTCTAGTGATGTGGATTGCGGTTTTAAAATCGGGAGTTCATGCCACCTTAGCAGGGGTCTTATTGGCCTTTTTTATTCCTCTACGCACCCCTGAAGGCAGTGATGACACTTTAGCTGAACGCCTAGAACACGATTTGCATGGCTCTGTTGTCTATGTGATTTTGCCACTGTTTGCTTTTATGAATACAGGGGTTTCCTTAGCAGGGCTGTCAATCAGTTCTATCTTAGAGCCGATTCCTTTAGGAATTGCAGCCGGTTTATTCATTGGCAAACAGTTGGGTATTTTTGGAGCTTGTTGGTTGGCTATAAAACTCAAACTCGCGCAACTACCAACGGGAGTAGGCTTCGGGGAATTATACGGCGTTGCTATTTTAGGTGGGATCGGCTTTACCATGAGCCTATTTATTAGCTCCTTGGCTTTTCAGCCAAAGGGTGAAACTTTAGTTACCAATGATCGCTTAGGTATTTTAGTAGGCTCTATTTTATCAGCAATAGTCGGTTATTTTCTTTTAAAGTGGCGGCTTTCAAAACCGTCTTCAACTAATGATGCGTAAATTACATACTTAAGCTAAATGCAGCCTTATTAAATTGATCTAAGGGCTGCATATTCTTGGCTTAATTTAAAGGCATTAATTTACAGTATTAGTTTAAGGTGAAGGCATGCGCTAACGTTTGAAACTCTTGCTCAGCCCGTGAATTATAGGCTTGGAATTGTCGATACTTTTTATAAGCTGCATTTAAGTTTTCTAAAGCACTTAAGCGTAAGGCTTGTAAAATCACTAAATCTAATTCACTACGCATCGCCGTTAATAGGCTGGGTAAATTTTGCCGATCAGTCTCCACCAGCGTTTGCATTTGCTGCAGTTTAGCCAGTAAAGATTCATAATGTGAAGTTTTTAGTATCTCTTGTAATTGTGCAAACTCCGTTGCTAGCTCTGCTTCATCAGCCGCAATAGTCAGCGGGGCTGGAGTTGTCTGTTGGGCTGCTAATTGCGTTAATATTTCTTGTAATTCTTGCTGAGCAACGCCAATAGCATGTTTATGCAGATTCAGCTGATTACGTAATTCTTGCTGTGCTTGTTTGGCACGCATAATCGACGAAGCCAATACTTGATAGGAATAGCCTAAACGCTTTAATAATTGCAGCTCCTGTTCTGGTAAAGCCACTTCTTGCCCCCCCACAGAAGTGTGACCTGTAAAATGGTCTGTGGCGATAGGCGCTACTGATTCAGAACTCGGCTCTGAGTTGATGACTGAGATCGGTGAGGGAGCTTCATTAACCCAACCCAGATTAAGCGATGAATAAGATTCAGATGCAGTCATTATTTAGCCCTTGATATAATAATTATGAAATGACAAGCTATAAATTTAATTTATCTTAAAAGTTTTTTAGCTCAGGTGCAAATCTAAAAGCTGAAATACTCAGCAAAACCCCATCCCCTACCCAAGCTCATACAACTTTTAGCACAACGGCAGCTAACCATAGTAAACGAAATTCTTACAGATCCAGCATTAACTTCAAAGGTTTACGCATCCCAGCCACTTTACAGGCTTGCTGCGCATAACCTCGGGGGAAAAGCTTATATAAGTATTTGCGTGTTGCTTTGTCTTCGCCCCATTGTTCTTTCATAAATTTCAGCACTTTACGTGCCTCTGGCACACTGGCATGTTGCTCAAAATAATCGCGTATAAACCAAACAATTTCACGCTGCTCGCCCACTAATTCAAATTCAGCCTCAAGTGCTAACGCTTCGGCTAAAGCTTCAGTCCAGTCCTCAGAATTGAGTAGATAGCCTTCATTATCACGGGGAATGGAGTTGATAGGATGGAGTCTAAAATTTAGATCTTGCATGACTAGCTCCTAGTACACTCAGGAAACTTCAGCATACTTAGGTCTTCACTCAAGCTATATCTTCCTAAAGAGATAGCTAATTTGTGGCTCAATTCTACTTCTGATCTACACTCTGTGCCTGCTTGCGCTTCAACAATACCAAATGCCGATGCAACATCTCAGTCGCCAAACCATGCAATACCAAACGAAAGCCTGCTTTCAAGGTGGAATGGGGCACTAAAGGATGGCGATTATTCACTAACATTAAGGGCAAGGGATCATTTAAAATTTTGCTCACATACAGCGCCATCGTTTCATCCAATTGCAGCGAATTCACCGAGCGCCAGAAATCATTATCACTTAAGAAAAACTGGAAAATCGGTGTATACAACTCAATCGCGGTTTGAATATCGATGCTATTGAATTTCCCTGTTGGTAAGTCGTACATAGGGAAATCGCCATCCGTGATTGCCGCAAAATTCAGTTTTTCAGGCGCTACTATCTCGCGCCCTTGAGCTTGCAAGGCAAGATTGAGGCTAGTAATAAAATTGAAGAGGTTCAAATCATGCTTTAAGAAAGCATCCTCTCGTAAGGCCTCTAAGGTTTGAAAGCGCATGAAATGCAAAGCTGGAATCTCAATATCCGGTAGATTATCGAGAATAAACCTTTGAATTTCGCTGCCCAAAGTGAAATGACGCAAGATAAAGGTATTCGCTTCAGGACTAACAAAATTTTTTAAGCCCCAGACAATAGTATGGTGCAAAGCGGCTGAATTACGCCAACTGGGCAAAATACTTTTAAGCAGTTGATTAAAAATAATGCTAGCGCGAGCCAAGGGGCGCACGATGGGCAACAGATATTGACGGCTTTTGCGACTGCTATCGATCAACCAAGCTTGCTTGACCTCAGGAGATAAAGGCGTGAGGCTATCTACATACAGTGTATACCAAGGGTTGGGATCTTCGGGGTCATGCTGCCAGTTAGACCAATCGACAGGCGCGTTCACAGAATATGCTCCATTTGTAACTGATATAAGATCGCTACATCGTGGGCAGTCCGCACAATATCGCGTTGCGCAGCCTCACCGCCACCCTCTAAGGCAAACTGCAAAGCCATCAGCCAACGTGCTAAATGCTGCTCATCATTTTCGCCGTGATATTTCAAAAAGCGATAGCACCGCTCTGGCAAACTAAGCTGTTGTTTTATCAAGGGCAATAGCCACGGCACGATGCGTTGCCCTGTCCCTTCAATGATATAAATCCCGCCCAATAAACCAAACGGATTCGGGGCTTGGGCTTTACGATACATATAGCTATTTAAAGCCTCCCCTCCTGCATTGCGCTGCAAATCATCCATGCTAGCCACTTGCCCACCCGCTGCCTGATAATCCGCAAACAGCAGATTGAAATCAAATTGCTCATCATTTGCATGCTCGGTTATCAAGCCCGCCAACGCTTGATACGGCTCATCCAATTGTGCTACTGCCTTACGCATCCATAAACTACCTTCACGGACTTGTGGAATCCATTGTGCCATCCAAGTCAGATAATCAGCTGGGGTGAGTTGCCCCGCATTAATCTTTTCTACCAAAGGCGTGCGCCAAATTTGTGAACGGAACTGATGCCAAATTTCAGCCAACTCCAATAAAGTGCTACGTACAGGCTGATTCATCTCAGGGTGAATCCGTGCCGGAGGGGGCGGTAACTCCGCGGCTATAAGCGGCGCGAACTCCACCACTTCCAACATAAAATAGCTAACAGTAAAGCGCCCAGACTCTGGCACAAAAGCAAAGATTTTCTGTCCCGCTGTAGGTGTATGCCTTGCAAGCCACTCAGACAACATAATAAAAATAGACGCCGCCCCTGTATTGCCGCAAGTTTGGAGATTACTAAACCATTTCTCACGCGGAATACCTAAACCGGCTGATTCCATCATTGCCTCACAGGTTTTTCCCAAGGCCTCGGAGGAATAATGGCATAAAAAAGTATCAACTTCCGACGGTTTCACCCAGCCGGCTTGTACTAAACCCGCATACTCATGCACCGCTACTTCAAATAGATTCGGCAAAATCCGTAAATTCTGTCGCAAGGCAAAATGCCCTGCTGCCTCAGCATCCGCAACCGAGGGAAAATCTAAATAGGAACTATCCGCGCTATAAGCACGGTTCTGTTCTTTTAGGCGGTGGCTACCCTGCCCGAATTGCATACAGACTGGATAATCACCCGAAAAGGATTTGGCATGAATCCAATTCAGTTTTAAGGCTAAACCACTTTGGGCTAGTGTGTTTTGTGCCACTTGTGCAAGTGCTTTTGCCCCTTTGCCCAGCAAAACCGCGCCCGCTCCATCCGATAGCATCCAACGCAAAAAATGCGCCTCAAAATCCACTGGAGCTTGGTTAACAAATCGGGAGCGCTTAAAAATACGCGAGGGCATTTCTGCTGCGACGACGACTGCAAGTTGTTGTTGTGGATTTTGTGCTAAGGATTGCGCTGCATCTTTGAGAGCCATGACACTAGCAGCACAGACACCATGATGGCTATGTACCTCCATCGGCGGCGCATGTAGTGCCCCTTGAATCATATTGGCCACACCGGGCATTAAAACATCCCCGCCTGAACTAGCAGTAGCCAGTAAATCGACTTCATTCAAGCTAACTTGCGCTTGTTGCAAACAGCTTTGAATCGCACGGCAAGCCATCTCCGTATGGCTAATCACGGTATTACCTTCCACATCAATCGCATAATGGCGGGTTTGAATCCCATTTTCACCTAAGACTCGCTGCTTAATCCGTTTGGAATTTTGATCAATCGGTGCGACATAAGCCTCGATTTGTTCATTATCAATCGGCTCACCGGGCAGATAATGGCTAGCCGCCAGCAAATAAATATCTTGGAAAAAAGTCGGTGTGATCATGGCATTAGCGTTCTAGTGAGGAGAGTGAACTCAGGTTAACCAAGTCAGCTGCATCCAACAAGAATGAGGCTAAGAAGTTGCGTGGAATGAGACTGAAAGTAGCAAAGCCGTATGAAAAAGGGTGCTGTAAGTAGGACAGCACCCTGTGATATAGCAAAATTGTTTATCTAAACTCGCGTGAACTCTCGTCTAAAACCTTAAACACATAATCCGCAAATGACCAACGCACCATCAAATAGACATGATTCGCATCAATCCGATAAATAATAGCTGCTGTTTTAGAAAAAAGCGTTGATACCACTTTGCCCTCACTCAAAAACCGTGAGCAATCATAGACGCAATTTTTTGCGAGCACTGCATAAACCTGTTCACCCGAAAGCTTCAGTAATGAATAGCCTCCAGAATTATCCACCACCGCCGCAAAAATACCCTTCAAAGCGGCTTTCGCCTCTTTAATAAAGGCATCTTTTTGGCTCAAGGGCAGGGTAATTAAATACTCATCAGGGCTAATCCACTTTACCAGTTTACTATCCAAAGAGCCGGTCATGCCTAAAGCATTCGGTAATTCAATCCCTAACGACGTTAAAGCGGCTGCACCGGCGGTATGAGGGCGAATTCTTAGCACCACATAGCCATAATGACGCTCTTCACTGACTTGAAAGCCGTTTCCCGCTAAGGCATTAAAATCACGGCCTTCTAAGGCTGTTTCAAATTTCGCCATCCATTTTCTCCTTGCCTTGATCGTAGAACACGCTATCAACGATAGTCACTGGAATCACCTCATAGGACAAAGGCTTAGCGTAAATCTTAGTCCCTATTTTATCTAAGCCGCCCTTAACCACCGCCAAGGCAATTGAACGCCCCAGTACAGGACTAAAATAGCTTGAAGTAACATGCCCAAGCATCGCGGTACTACCCGTTTCAGCAACTAATTGGCAACCTTCCCTCAAGACTTTACGCGGATCATCAGTCAATAAGCCAACCAATTGTTTACGCCCTGGACGTGCAGTATCACTACGGGTTAAAGCTCGCTGCCCCAAGAAGGGATAAGGCTTATTCAAGGACACAGCCCAAGCCATATTCGCATCATAAGGTGTGATTGAACCATCCGTATCCTGACCGACAATCACATAGCCTTTTTCAGCACGCAGGACGTGCATCGTCTCAGTACCATACGGCGTGATATTAAACGCCTTACCCGCCTCCATCACGCTATCCCAAAGGAAACGCCCATAGTTGGCTTGTACATTGATCTCATACGAAAGCTCCCCAGAGAAGCTAATCCGCATAATTCTTGCTGGAATACCACAAACCGTCCCTTCCCGCCAATCCATAAAGGGGAAATTCGCGGCACTGAAATCAACATCTTTACAGAGTTTTTCCAATAAACACCGCGCTTTTGGCCCAACGACAGCGGTGGTTGACCAATGATCGGTCACACTGGTGAGATACACCTCTAGATCAGGCCACTCCGTTTGCAGCCAAGTTTCCAGATGGTTATAGATACGTGCCGCGCCACCAGTGGTCGTAGTCATTAAGAAATGGGTATCACTAATACAGGCTGTGACCCCATCATCAATGATCATGCCATTCTCATCGCACATCAAACCATAACGGCATTTACCCGGGGCAAGCTTTGCCCAAGCATTGGTATAGACGCGAGCTAAGAACTCCCGTGCATCAGGACCTTGAATATCAATTTTACCAAGGGTTGAGGCATCCATCACTCCAAGGCTATTGCGCACAGCTAAACACTCACGCGCCACCGCTTGATGCAAATCTTCAGCGCCTTGTGGGAAATACCAAGGACGCATCCATTGCCCAACAACCTCAAACTCAGCCCCTTTAGCAAGATGCGAAGCCTGCATGGGTGTAAAGCGTTGTGGATCCGACAATAACCCAACCTCGCTACCGGCAAGTGCTCCGATGGTCACAGGCGTATACATAGGACGGAAAGTGGTAGTCCCCACCTCAGCCATAGCTAGCTTCATGACCTTGGCCGCAATGGCGATCCCATTCACATTACTGGTTTTACCTTGGTCAGTTCCAAAGCCTAAAGCGGTATAACGTTTGATATGCTCAATCGAGCGGTAATTCTCACGAATAGCAAGCTCAATATCCGAGGCCTTCACATCATTTTGCATATCGAGAAAGATTTTATCGCGCCCCACATCAGGGCAAATAAAATCAGCCACATTTAAGAGTTTCGGCGCTGCCGCCGGATGAGCCGCTTGCCCTGCGGCTAAGAGCCCCACATACTCCCCCTCAGCCGCTGCCCCTTGCCAATCACTCTGCCCGTTTACACTCCCTGCCACATAACGATTAGGCTTATCGCAAGCAGGCATAAACGCTTGATACACTGTTGAGAACCAAGGCTTAGAACCAGTGTGGCAATCTAAATGCACCAAGGGGCTAAACCCACCGGAGCAGGCAATTAAGTCACATGCAATAGCCTCTGGTGCATCCCCAACGACCCAGCCATGCGTATCGCTATAGGCAGTCTTCGCAATTAAAGCACGCTCAACCCCCTCACGGCCTTCGGCTTTAACGATGGTATAACCTTGCTTAACCATCACACCCAACTTAGTTAAATCGCTAGCATCATAACCCATGCGGCAATCCACCACTGTGGGACGTGTACCTGCCTTGACTAAATCCCGCGCCACCTCATAGATACTGTCATTATTGCCAACCACTAAAGGCTTACTACCACAAAGCACTGAATACTCATATTGATAACGGCTTACCGCCGTTGCAAGCATAACCCCTGGTAGATCGTTATTGGCAAACATCAAAGGACGTTCATGGCTACCCGTAGCGAGGATGACCTTATTCGCTCGAATTCGATGTAAACGTTGGCGAGTCAATTGAGGGTTACGCGCCCCCAAAGGCAAATGATCTTGACGGCGCTCTAGGGCTAATAACAGATTAAAATCATGCAGCGCATAGGCGGTCGTACGGACTAAAATCTCGACTTTGGGGTGATTTTCCAAAGCCGTACGCAGGGTCGTAAACCAAGCTAAGGCAGCAGGATCACGAGCCGCATCCACGACTAATTCCCCGCCAATATCAGGACGCTCATCGATCAAAAGTACCGTTGCCCCAGCATTTGCTGCAGCCAAAGCAGCCGCCAAGCCCGCGGCTCCTGCGCCTACAACGGCAACCTCAACTTGCTGATTATAATGATCATAAGTTTCGGCATCGGGCTGACTGGGGGCTGTTGCAAAGCCTGCTAATTTACGTAATTGCTCTTCGTATTTCGGCCATAATGAAGCCGGTGACATGAAAGTTTTATAATAAAAACCAGCCGCCATAAAGCGATGCAAAGGTTTGAGCCAAGCCCGCATATCTTCATTCAGCGATGGAATCCCACTGGCGGCTTTGGCGACCATTTCAGGATAGATTTCAACCTCGGTCGCCCGTGCATTGGGTACATGATAGCCCGTATTCGGTTCAAGAATGACCAAAGCATTCGGCTCTTCAACCCCCGCAGCCATGATCCCCCGTTGGCGACCGTATTTGAAACTACGCCCAACTAAGTTCACCCCATTGGCTAATAAAGCAGAAGCTAAGGTATCCCCCGCATAGCCTTGGTAATGTGCACCTTGCCAATAGAATTCAATTGTTTTTGAGCGGTCGATACGCTCATGAGCTTGTTTATATAAGCGCTTCATGCTTGCTCCTGATCCTTATATGATTCAAAGGTACGCGCCGCATAAATTTCATTGGTCACATTATTGCGCTCAAGTACAAATAATTTGCGGCAACCCGCACTATGCGCCCATTGCTCGACCACCCTACCCTTGGGATTGCTGCGATTAAACAGATAATCCCCCCATTGCTCATCCGTACAATCTAAAGGCGGACGTTGGATGAAAGCTTCCCCCGCACAGCGGTATTCCTGTTCATCACGCAGCTCGCCACAATAAGGGCAATGAATCAAAAACATCTTAAGCCTCCTTAGTGTGCTACTGCCGCAGCGCCGTGCTCATCAATCAAAGCACCCGTCACAAAGCGATTAATATGGAAAGGTTCTGCTAAAGGATGGGGTTTATCTTGGCCGATGGTATGGGCAAATACATTCCCTGAACCCGGTGTAGCTTTAAACCCGCCAGTCCCCCAACCGCAATTGAAATATAAGCCTTTCACTTGTGGAATCGGGCTAATAATCGGGCAGGCATCTGGGCAGACATCCACAATCCCCCCCCATTGACGATTTAAACGCACTCTTGAGAAAATCGGGAATAACTCAATCATCGCCGAGGCACAATGATCAATCAGATGTGGGCTACCCCGTTGCGAATAACCTGAATAGGCATCAATCCCCGCGCCAATCACTAAATCGCCTTTATCCGACTGGCTGACATAACCATGCACAGCATTTGACATCACGACAGTATTCAAGACCGGTTTCATGGGTTCAGAGACAAAGGCTTGCAAAGGATGGCTCTCAACAGGTAAGCGAATACCTGCCATTGCAGCCAACACGGAGGAATGCCCCGCCGTCACACAGCCCACCCGATCCGCTTTAATATAGCCGCGAGAAGTTTGTAGCCCTTTAATCCGCCCTGCTTCAATATCCATCGCTTGCACTTCGCAGTTTTGGATAATATCAACTCCGTGCATCGCCGCAGCACGTGCAAATCCCCAAGCCACCGCATCATGACGCGCAACCCCCGCCCGTGGTTGACACGAAGCCCCCATGACCGGATAACGGACATGCTTACCCGTTTCTAGAATTGGAATCCGCTCTTTAAGTTCAGCCACACTCACCACTTCTGCATCCACGCCATTGAGCATATTGGCATTCACACGTCGCTCAATATCACGCATATCCTGCAAGGTATGACCTAAGTTATACACGCCCCGTTGGCTAAACATCACATTGAAGTTCAGGTCTTTGCTTAAACCTTCCCACAGTTTCATGGAATGCTCATACAAATTAGTGGCTTCATCCCAAAGATAGTTAGAACGGACAATCGTGGTATTTCGCCCCGTATTACCGCCCCCAATCCAGCCTTTTTCTAAAACGGCGACCCGTGTACCGGGGAAATCCCGCGCTAAATAATAAGCCGTTGCCAAACCATGTCCGCCTCCACCTACAATAAGCACATCATAAGCAGCTTTAGGGCTGACCTCTGGCCAAGCGGCTGGCCATTGCTTTTGTCCGCTGAAGCCTGCTTTAAAGACTTCGAGCCAAGAATACTTCATGAGTCCCACTCCGATTCATGCGAATGAGCTAGATTAGAGGTGATTGACTGGTCAGTCAATTGTGCTATATCAAAGATAAATGGAAAAAATCGTCAAAACGGCGGTAAACTGCTTATCTGGCTGTATTTAGGTAAAAAAACCATGCACCCTGTTCCCGATCATCTACGTCATCAAACTTTAGTCACAGGTCAGCGTCGCGATCTACCCGCAAGTACCAGTGAAAAGCAGATTTTTTATCATCTAGGGGTGGGTCAGGTATTTTTTAACCGTGAAAAGCGCTGCTTATATCTGTCTGATCTCAATCAAACCCACGTCCTTAGCGTATTAGCCCAACTCTGCACAAATACCGCGCATCGTTATGTTTTAGAACCCCTGTATTTAGATGTGCATCAGTATTTTTTTGGAGGCTATCGCTTAGAACTCACCGAACCTCTTTGCAAACCCCTATTAGTCGCCTTACGTTTAAAAGGGGTCATGATTAGCTATACTTTGGAGGAATCCGCGCCAGCAAAGCCGCCAAGCCCGGATAGTCCACTCGGTTGATCTCATATTTTTCGCCAACCCCTCCCCAAGAGTCTTGATCAGCGAGTACGTCTAACAAGGCTTCAGCGTTTGGAAAATGAATCGCCCCCACCGAATCGACGCCCCGCGCAAACACCAGATCCGGTAAACCACCCGCACTTGGACCAATTAAACTGAAACGACTAGCCTGCTGACACGCTGCTAAAATTGAATCTAAACTTTGATTAATCAACGTGGCGGCTGTACACAGAATTTCATCACAATCCGCCAACTCGGCCGGAGTGGTTGCTAACGCTACCAAAGGATGGGGTAAGACTCGCTCGGGTTGCTGCTCAAGTACCACCACCGTCTGCTGTTTAGCGGTTAAGCGCTCAACTAAGGGGCAAAAATAACCCACCATCCCTAACTTAGTATGCTCAGTCTGTGTATTCGTAGCAGCTTGGCGAGGCGGGGCTTGGTAATTAGCTAATCTAAACACATA
>JBJOOT010000051.1:0-20266 GCA_046051185.1 Pseudomonadota bacterium
GCTTGGGTAATATCGAGGTCATTAATAAAAATCTTGCCCCCATCAACCCCTACTAAGCCGACAATCATATAAAAGCAAGTGGTTTTACCCGCTCCATTAGGGCCTAATAAACCAACGACTTCGGCACTATGTACCGCTAGATTCACATCCTTAAGAATTTGGCGTTTTTTATAGGTTTTTTGTAGGTGTTCCGCCCGCAAAATAGCCATAGTGAATTATTGTGCTTTATTAGTAGGATAGAAAATAGCTCGCACTCGCCCTGGTTTTTCACCTGCTGCAGTAGCTTGCCCGCCTGCTTTGAGTTCACCACTGGCCGTCGAGTATTCAATATGATTACTTGCAAAATTATCCCGATCTTGGCTGAGGCTTGCATCCCCATCCATGATTAATTTTTTCTGAGTGACTAAGTATTGTACTGTTTTAGCACGGCCTACCGTTTGTTTACCACTATCCATTGTTTGTTGAAAATTAACAGGTGAACCCGTGGCTTTAATAGTTTGGATTTCATTATCAGGTGCGGAAATCTCAATCCGACTGGCACGAATACTTAAAGTACCTTGTTTAATTTCCACATTGCCTGCATAGACGGCCGTACCGGCTTCTTTATTAAATACTACGGAATCTGACTCAATCGTCACCGGTTTTTCGACATCAGTACTCAGTGCTTGTGCGGTTAAGCTGATAAAAAACAGCAAGCTGCTAATCAGCTTAAGGAAGCGCTTGATAGGTTGATTTAACATTAGCATTGATTCTCAAATAAGCTTCATCCAGTTTAGCTTCTAGCCCTTTACCCTGTAAAACCAGTTGTGGGCTAGTAATGCTGACCGCTTGATCGGTTGTTACCTGTTGGTCGGCAAAGCGGTAGTGTAAAAAAGAGGTTTGTAAATCAAAGGCATGCTTTGCTTGGTTCGCAATCTGTAAGCGTACATGCCCATTGAGATCAGCCTCTTGTGTATCGTGATGCATGACGGCTTCATCGGCGGTTAAAATGGCCGTATCCACCGTTTGCGTGGTTTGAGTATCCTTACTCGTAATCCGTGGCATGACGATCTGACTCTGTTTAGTATCTTGCGAATAAGCGAGATACAAACCATCCATCGTATGGCTTACATTGCCACTAGCGGTAAGCGCACTTAAACTAAAATCGGTGAGATAATAATCGACGGCGACATAATCTTGCTGTGTTTGCTTTGGTTCAGGGCGCACTAAATAATCTTCTAAATTGTGCAGCAGGATGACCACCAATAATACACTGACTAAAACCAGCAAAAATTTCATTGCAAATAACGTTCTAAGATAGTTTGTAGTTCGCCTCGAGCATCCAAGAGCATTTCACAGACCTCTCGTACTGCGCCATGTCCGCCGGATAAATGACTCACCCAAGCAGCATGCTGTTTAACAAAAGGATGGGCATCGGCAACGGCAATCGCTAAACCGACTTGGGTCATAACGGGTAGATCAATCACATCATCGCCGACATAGGCGATCTGCTGAGCCTTAAGACCTGTTTGCAAGAGTAGGGCTTCAAAAGCAGGGCGCTTATCTCGAAAACCTTGGAAGATTAATTCAGCTGGAATATTTAAATTTCTAGCCCGATGCTTAACCAGCTCAGATTGTCGCCCTGTTAGAATCGCTACTTTTATACCGGCTTCTTGCAGCATGCGTAAGCCATGCCCATCGCGGGAATTAAATGCTTTATATTCTTGTCCATGATTATCATAAAATAGGCTGCCATCCGTGAGTACACCATCCACATCTAGGATTAAAAGCTGAATTTGACTGGCAAGCTCTTTATTTATTTTCATCAAACAATTCCTGCGCGTAATAAATCATGCATATGAATAATACCGACTATTTGCCCAGCCTGCACTACAGGCAGTACGGTGATGCTATGCTCTTGCATGAGATTTAAGGCGGTAACGGCAAGTTCATCAGGGGCAATAGTATGTGAGCTAGTCGTCATAAACTCCGCAATTGGGCGACCTTGCAAATCACGGCCATGCTCAAATGAGCGCCGTAAATCTCCATCCGTGAAGACACCTAGCAAATACTCGCTTTCATCCACAATAGCGGTCATGCCTAAACCTTGTCGGGTCATTTCTAGGATAGTCTCGCGAATATCAGCCTCAGGTAGCACTTTGGGAATCCGTCCTTGAGTATGCATGAGATCACGTACATGTACTAATAAGCGTTTCCCTAAGCGCCCGCCGGGGTGCGAGCGGGCAAAATCATCTGCTGTAAAACCACGTACCTCTAAGAGTGCAATCGCTAAGGCATCGCCCATCACTAAAGTAGCTGTGGTACTTGAAGTGGGGGCGAGACCTAAGGGGCAGGCTTCTTGATCAACACCAGTATAAATATGGAAATCAGCCAGTTGTGCTAATTCAGACTCAGGGTTGCCCGTCATGGCAATAAGCTTGATTTTTAAGCGACGCACAACGGGCATAATTGCCAAGATTTCTTCACTGGTACCGGAATTAGATAAGGCGATCATCACATCACCATCCACGATCATACCCAAGTCACCATGACTGGCTTCGCCGGGATGCACAAAAAAAGCGGGTGTACCTGTGCTGGCTAAGGTGGCGGCTATCTTACTACCGATATGCCCAGATTTACCCATGCCGGTCACAATCACACGGCCTCGACAATTCAGTATCGTTTCACAAGCTCCCACAAATTGATCATCAATTCGCTCAGGTAAAGATTGTAAGGCACTAATTTCGGCAGTAACGACTGCGCGTGCCAAGGCTTTCATATCTTTAGCAGCATGCATAGCAAAGAAATTCTCTCATTTTCGGATTTAAAAAAGAGTGCACTATAGCAGGACAGAAGGCTATAAACCCAATAGGATGAGCCTTATACAGTTATTAGATGCTAGGTTTTAGCCCTTGCTAAAATAGAAATAGATTAAGAATACTAAGACTAGTTGATGAGGGTTTATGAAAATGCATGATTATTCATTGAAAGAGTCTGTAGAACAACCGACTCTTTCAAGCTTTAACTCAAACTGTTAAGAGTAGAGTTTAGGTGCACCCACTTGTTCATGCAGGGCATTACAAACTTCAGGGGATAAATGCAAACCTTGCGCTAATTGGCTTAGATACTGTGCTTCGGTGCGGGTATCTAAATCAATTGCTGCTAAAGAAATGGCATAAATTTGTTGCCCCATGCCTTGAGGAATACTGCGCACAAAACCTGCCACATCTAAGGGCGCTTCAAATTCACGCCGAATAAAGTCAGCTTCAGAATCACTGATATTACCGAGTTTACCAATAATACGTTCTTGCTCTTGTGGATCGATTGTGCCATCAGCTTTAGCCGCATTAATCATCGCCCGAATGACTAAAGTGGCTTGTTGCTCAGCGGCTTGTTGATTAGGTAATAATTGGCTGCTTAAATCTGGTAGATTCGGGTTTTGGCCTTGCATGTATTTGCTGACTGCGCCCGTTAACAGATCAGCTAAACCACCGCCTTGTCCTGCCTGACCTCCTTGTTGGCCGCCCATTAAACCACCGAGTAGATCACCTAAACCCCCGGCACCTGCTGTAGAGTTCTGTTGTGTGCCTCCGAGTAGGCTGCCTAATACATTACCTAAGCCACCTTGATTAGAGTTAGCTTGTTGGCCACCCAATAAACTACCTAAGACATTACCTAAGCCGCCTTGATTAGAGTTAGCCTGTTGGCCGCCTAAGAGACTGCCTAACACATTACCTAGACCGCCTTGGTTAGGGTTATTTTGCGCACCCCCTAACAAGCTCCCAAGGACATCCGCCATCCCGCCACCTTGTTGATTACTTGAGCCACCGAGCGCCGAGCCGAGAATGTTGCCCAGTACATTACCGGCTGAACCACCGGATAAAGCGCCACTGCTTAACAAACTGCCGAGAATCTTGATTGCATCCATTGGGATTGATCCTTTCTTAAAAAATTAATGGGTTTTCGGCGCTACTGAACCCGCACCTTTCGGTACTATTGTCGAAATAGCACTTTTCATAATCAGCTGGGAACTTGCCGCATCGCGGTTAGAGGCCAGCATCACTGAGAATTGATCATAAGCAATGATAAACCCTTCCAATTTGATTCCATTGACGAGGAAACAAAAGACAGGGGCTTGGCTTTTTGCCAGATCATTTAAAAAAGTTTCTTGCATAGAATCTGCCATGATTTTGATTTGTCGCAACATTATACGCATGCGTTCAAGGCAATTTAAACCGTTTGTGATAAATGGCCTCAAGTTTTCTATGCCCATGTGACATAGCGTTTGGCTAGTGTCTCAAACTGACAGATTATTGGCAAACTTGTCTTAATTAGGCATGGAAAATTTTATTAATAATTAAGCAAATTTTTGAAAAGTTCTTTGTAAATAATTACTTAGCTAATTGGCATGGCAAGTGCAAAAGAATATCCAGAACAGAATGTCAGAACGGCGCAACCCTGCCACAACCCCCAGTGGCTTAAAACCTCGCTCCTAATTAGGAGCGAGGCTATTTTTTTGTGCCAAGTTTACAGTTTATCTTGTGTACTTAGGCAGCATAAGGATGTCTTAAAATAATCGTCTGATCACGATCAGGGCCTGTAGAAATAATATCAACTGGAGTTTGTACGACTTCCTCTAAGCGCTGCAGATAAGCTTTCGCATTGGCAGGTAACTGCTCATAACAGGTTAAACCGAAGGTTGATTCAGTCCAACCGGGCATTTCTTCATAAATTGGTTGGCAACGTGCAAATTCTTCAGTGATGACGGGTGGAACTTCATACGTTTTACCCTCTAAGCGGTAGCCGGTGCAGATTTTTACCGTCTCTAAACCATCGAGTACGTCCAGCTTAGTGATACATAAACCACTCACACTATTGATTTCCATTGCACGGCGTAAAACGACCGCATCAAACCAACCACAGCGCCGTGGACGACCCGTAGTCGCACCAAATTCATTACCCTTTTGACCTAAGTATTGACCGACTTCATCAAATAATTCGGTAGGGAAAGGGCCAGAGCCAACCCGTGTGGTATAGGCTTTTGTAATCCCCAAGATATAGTCGATATTTCGTGGGCCAATGCCTGCACCGGTACAAGCACCACCTGCTGTTGTATTTGATGAGGTGACATAAGGATAAGTGCCGTGATCAATATCTAATAAAGTCCCTTGAGCGCCCTCGAGCATAATATCTTTGCCAGCTTTACGCAGTTCTGCAATCCGGTGTGGAACATCCATAATCATCGGACGCAAGACTTCTGTCATGGCTAAGGCATTATCTAAAGTCTGTTGGAAGTCGATTTCATCTGCATGATAGTAATTCTTCAATGTGAAATTATGGAAGTCGAGAATAAAGCGCAGTTTCGCTTCAAATTCAGCAGGCTGGAACAAATCGCCAACTCGTAAGCCTCGGCGAGAAATTTTATCTTCATAAGCCGGGCCAATACCGCGACCCGTCGTGCCAATGGCTTGATTGCCACGGGCGCGTTCGCGCGCTAAATCGGAGGCGACATGATAGGGTAGAATCAATTGGCAGGCTTCAGAAATCCGCAAATGATCACGGACTCCAATCCCTTTCGCTTCTAAAGTATGCACTTCTTTCATCAGCGCTTCTGGGGAAAGGACTACGCCATTACCAATCATACATTCGACATTATTACGCAAAATGCCGGAGGGAATTAGATGCAATACAGTTTTTTCGCCATTAATAACTAAGGTATGACCTGCATTATGCCCACCTTGAAAACGCACAACCGCCGCTGCATTTTCGGTTAATAAGTCGACTATTTTTCCTTTGCCTTCGTCACCCCATTGAGTGCCTAGAACAACAACGATTTTACCCATGATTTTCTCGCTTTAAACTTCCGTAATAATCCATTCGTTGCCGTGCTTGATTAGTTGTTGTCCGCAGCCTGCATCCTGCGGGGTTTTCACGGTATCTCCTTGTAATTGCCTAACCACCCAATGCCCTTGAGAACGTAAGGTTTGGATCGTGCTGTTTAAACAAGGATCAGTATCAGCAGGTGCAAAAATTTTCGTGGGTTGCGCGGTTTGAGCTTGCCAATAGCGAGTTAACACTCTTAAATCCGTACTAAAGCCCGTGGCAGGACGCGCTCGTCCAAAAATTTTGCCAATCCCATCATAACGCCCCCCTCGTGCTATCTCTCTCCCACTGCCTTCCGCGTAGACCGCATAGACAATGCCAGTGTGATAGTCATAACCGGATAATTCAGTTAAGTCGACATGCAGCTGGCAGTCTGGAAATTCTCGTTGAATACGAGCAACTAAGGAGGCTAAATAGCTTAAGGCTGCTTTTACTTCTGGATTAGCTGCCGCTAAGACTGTGGTGGCTTGTGTTAGTATTTCGGGTTTGCCATATAGCCGTGGCAATTGGCGGAGCATCTCCGTTTCAGCCGCCGCTAATTCAGCGGTAGCTAGCCAAGCTTCAATATCGGGTAATGACTTGCGTTCTAGCATGTCAAAGAAAACTTGTTCTTGTTGAGCACTTAAACCCGCTTGGGCGGCAAGGCTACGAAAAATATTCACATGCCCAAGATCTAAGGTAATCTGCGGAACTTGGCAATGTTTCAACGTGGTCAATAAGAGGGCAATGACTTCAAAATCACTGTCCTCTCCGGCATGCCCGAATAGTTCAGCGCCAACTTGTAAAGGGGAGCGCGAGCCATCTTCATTAAAAGCACGGGTACGCAGTACACTCCCGATATAACACAAGCGGTTAGGATGCTCGGTTTGTAATTTATGAGCATCAATCCGCGCAACTTGTGGTGTCATGTCAGCGCGAATACCCAAGGTACGCCCGGTGAGTTGGTCGGTTACTTTGAAAGTTTGCAAATCAAGATTAGAGCCGATCCCTGTACTCAAGGATTGCATATATTCAACTAAGGGCGGCATTACCATTTGGTAGCCCCAAGTGGCATAAACATCCAAAAGATTACGGCGTAAGTTTTCTAAGCGCCAGGATTCTTCAGGCAATGCTTCGCTAATCCCGTCTGGTAGCGCCCAGTATTGGTCAGTCATTGGCATGGTTGATTAATCAGTTAGAAACAGCAAGAGAATACCAGCTATTACACAGATTAGCCCAAACATCCTTAGGGTTTTTTCAGGATAGTTGAGAATTTGTGCATATACTTTTTTAAGCTGATGAGGGCTGATGAACGGCAACAAGCCCTCAAGAATTAACAAGAGAGCGAGTGCATTAACGAGATCTGACCAGTCAATATTCACTGTGCTGGGGTAGCAGGTGCAACTCCACCTGTTGAGCTATTGAAATACCGGAAAAACTCTGAGTTAGGTTCTAAGACCATCGTGGTCTCAGCGTTTTTACCCATCGTTTTCTTATAAATATCAAGGCTACGGTAGAAAGAATAGAACTCTGCATCGCCTTGATAAGCTTGGCTATAAATTTCGGCAGCTTTAGCATCCCCTTCACCACGGACTTTTTCTGCATCGCGATAGGCTTCCGCTTTAATAACCGTCGCATTCCGATCAGCAGTTGCCTTAATTTTTTCTGCCTCCGCTTGACCACGTGAGCGGAAGTCTTGAGCGACCCGCATCCGCTCTGAGCGCATCCGATTAAATACGGATTCACTGACTTGATCGGGGAAATCAATTTTGCTGACACGTACATCCACAATTTTGATCCCTAATTGCTTAGCCGCTTCATTGGATTTTAGCTCTAAGCCTTGCATGATCTGATCACGTTGCTCGGTCAAGGCTTGTTCAATCGTGCGTCGACTGAATTCATTCCGTAAACCGTCCTTCATAATATCGCCTAAACGATTAGAGGCATCAATCATGCGTCCGCCATTGGTGGCTCGATAGTAAGTTGCGACATCTTCAATTTGCCATTTTACAAAGAAATCAACTAAGACGTATTTTTTCTCACCCGTTAAAAAGCGTTCCTCTTTAGATTCATAGGTGAGAATCTGTGCAGGAAACTTTTTTACGGTATTCATGAACGGAATTTTAAAATGCAAGCCGGGCTTAATATCAGCATCAACAATTTCGCGGAAGGCAAATTTAATCGCCTGCTCACGTTGATCAACGGTATAGGCTGTTGCATAAATAGTTGTGACTAACAGGACTAAACCGCCAAGCACCAGTTGTTTAGTTTCAATCATTGACGGCTCTCCCGTGTTTGACCTGGGCTTAAAGGACGTTGTTGACGTAGATCAGTCGTGTTCGTAGCAGGTGTAGGCGTTGAGCTATCTGTAGTGACAGCCGCCGCAGCTGTCGCCATCGCTGGGGGAGGCAAATGAGTGGTGGAAGCTGACTTAGGGTCAACAGGGATATACAACATATTATTGCTCTTAGCACTATCAACTAACACTTTTCTTGTGCCACTCATCACTGTTTCCATCGTTTCTAAATACAAGCGCTCACGAGTAACCTCAGGAGATTTCTTATATTCAGTGGCTAATTGACTAAAGCGGGCGGCATCACCTTCGGCACGCGCAATGGCTTGATCACGATAAGCAATGGCCTCTTCACTTAAGCGTGCGGCTTCCCCACGTGCCTCAGGTAAGGCTTTATTGGCATAGGTTTCAGCTTCATTTTTAAAACGATTCGCATCTTCGCGTGCACGGTTGGCCTCATCAAAGGCATCTTTCACTGCATCAGGGGCTGAGGCATTGGTTAAGTTGACTTTTATCACCCGCAATCCCACTTGATAATTATCCAAAATAGATTGCATTAATTTTTGAGTTTCTACAGCGATTTGTTCACGACCTTCACCGAGAATATAATCCATTTTGTTACGCCCAATGATTTCGCGGGTTGCGCTGCGCATAGCTTGATAGAGCGTGCCTTGGGCTGGACTGCTTAAATCGTCGGGTCTTGATACATTGAAAGCATAATCTTCAGCATCGCTGACTTGGTATTGTGCCGTCACAGCAATCTCAACAATATTCTCATCTTGGGTGAGCATATTGCTTATATCTTGAGCGCTACGATTCTGGGCGACATCGACATATTCAATCTGCTCAATGGGCATCGGTAAATGCCAGTGTAAGCCAGGTCCGCTTGTGGTTTGGTAAGCACCAAAACGTAACACCAAAGCCTCTTCACGCGCATCAACCATGTAGAAGCCGGAAAATAACCAACCTGCGATTAATAGGCCTAAAATAATAAAGACGCCTTTATAGTTAGCAGGCCCTTCAGGTTCACCACCACTATTAGACTTTTTATTAAATAGACCACTGAGCTTTTGATTAATCTTTTTAACTAACTCATCGGCATCGGTCGATTTATTGGTCGTTTTGTTTTTCCCTGTCCAAGGGTCTTGATTATTACCACCCGGCTCATTCCAGGGCATAAGAAACTCCTAAAAACGTAGTTGGATTGTCCGCAAGCAACTGAGGCAGAGACATTATTTTCACAAAGCGAGCATTGTAAGCAGGCTAGCGGATGCTGGCAACCTCGTAGCGACTCACAGGAGCATATCAAATTCATTAAGAGAAAGTTGAACACACCTGAGAAAATTAGGGTCGTATCCCGTTATAATCAAAAAATTAACTATTTTGCTGAGGAGAAAAGGATGCAAGTTACACAGGATGCTTTGGTGTTGCGGGCGGACGAACAGGGTATTTGTACCTTAACTTTAAATCGCCCTGATAAATTTAATGCCTTGTCAGCAGGCATGATCGAGGCTTTAAGCGCGCAATTAGAGGCGATTCGCAATGACAATAGCGTGCGTGTCGTGGTGATTAAAGCCAATGGCCGTGCATTTTGTGTGGGACATGATCTCAAAGAAATGCGTGAAGCGAATGATCCGAGGCTGACTAAGCAATTATTTAGTCAATGTGGGGCGATGATGCAGAGTCTAGAGGCTCTACCGCAGCCGATTATTGCCAGTGTGCATGCCGTAGCCACCGCTGCAGGCTGCCAGTTAGTCGCGGCTTGTGATTTAGCGATCGCCAGTGATCAAGCTAAGTTTGCCGTTTCAGGGATTAATTTAGGTTTGTTTTGTTCCACCCCTGCCGTTGCCTTAAGTCGTAATCTTGGCCGCAAGCATGCTTTAGAAATGCTCCTAACCGGTGATTTTATTGATGCCGCTACCGCCAAAAATTATGGTTTGGTTAATCAAGTGGTGGCGGCTGAGCAGTTGGATCAAACAGTTGCAGCATGGGCGGCCAAAATTGCGGCTAAGCCCCCTGAAGCGGTAAAAATGGGGAAAGCATTATTTTATAAACAGCTCAACCAGCCCTTAGCAACGGCTTATGAGTTGGCTAATGAGGCGATTACCTGCAATTTTTATTTAGACGATACCCTAGAAGGGGTGGATGCCTTTTTGGAAAAGCGTACTCCAAATTGGCAGCGCTAACTCAGAGCGGCTCTAAATTAATAGGCTAGATCCAAACCCACTTCTTTTCTGATCCGCCGGTAAACCTGTACCACTGGCAGGGTCAAGCCGACGGATTCTAGCGTGCTGTATGTTCTAACTTCCTCTTCTTAAGAGTCAAAGGCGATGAGGTTTTAAGTATAGAGTTTTCTGCACCATCCAAATTATCTCATGGATGTATTTTACGCATTAGCCAAGGAGAATGGCTGTACAGACTGATTTTGTTTATAATACAGCCAGATCGCGGTACTTAAAGTCAGTACAAAGACTAATAATGAAGCAAGCACAACCCCAGGCCATCTTGCCCATTGCCAAAAAGGTTCAAGATAAAAGCCCCCTAAACTAGCACCTAGGTAATAAAATACTAAATACAAAGATGAAGCGCTTGCCCGTGCTTTTAAAGCATGCTGACTGACCCAACTGCTTAAGGTTGAATGGGTGAGGAAAAAGCCAAAGCTATTGATTAAAAAACCACTGATAATCATGGGTAACTGCCCCATCAAGGTCAGTAAGCTGCCAAGCATTAAGAGTAAAATGCCGATGATCATACAAGTTGGTTGGCTGAACCATGCGCTGGCTCGTCCTGATCCTGCGGAAGCAAGACTACCGGTTAAGTAAGTCAAAAATAGCATCCCCAAAGCATGCGTCGATAAATGATAAGGCGCTTCTGCGAGGACGAAAGTGATGTAGCTGTATTGAGTTAAAAATACCAGCATATTCAAGCCACCGATTACATAAGCGGCAAGCAACCAAGGATTGCGTAAATGATCGCGAATATCGCTTAACACCGAGCGCGGACGGAAGGCTTTTGCTTGAAACTGCTTAGAGGCGGGTAATAGCCAGATAAATAGCAAGACTAGCACGAAACTACTGAAACCTAAGACGATGAATACCGTTTGCCAATCATAATGCTCCCCCACAAAACCACTAACCAAGCGCCCAGTAACGCCACCTAAGCTATTGGCACTGATATAAAGCCCGACTGCAACCACGAGGGCTTTGCGTTCAAACTCATCCCCTAGATAAGCAATCGCTATGGCCGGTAGACCGCCTAAGAACAAGCCTTGCAAGCCCCGCAGAATTAATAAGCTGCTATAGGTTTCGACCTGTGAAATAGCCAAGGTAGTGGCTACTGCGCCGAGTAAAGTGATGACCATAATACTCTTACGCCCAAGGGCATCTGATAAAGGGCCATAAATGAGTAGTGATAAGCCAAGCATGGAAATAGTCGCTGTCAGACTCCAGCTCGCTTGTAAGGGGGTTAATTGGAAACTCTCAGCAAGCTGAGGGAGCAAAGGCTGAGTCATGTGCACATTGGCAAAGATCATAAAAGAACCTAAAGCCAAGGCTAAAGTTGCAAACCAAAAATCACGAGTGCCTACGGTAATCATCAGGTGCTATCCATTTGTACTATCGACGGTTAAGTGCTTCCAGAATAAATGCCGAGCAGCAATTAATAAAATATATAATAAGCATGATTTCGATAAACAATGTTTACCGATAAATCTATAGGGAGAGCAAGCGATGGATCTCAAGCAATTACGTTATTTTTATGAAATTGTGCGTTTAGGGAGTTTTACGCGGGCTGCGGAAGTTTTGCATGTTGCTCAACCGGCTGTGAGTGTGGCGATTCGTAAACTAGAGACGGAGCTAGCTTTGCAATTGTTTCAACGTCATGACCGTAAAGTCAGTTTGACTGCAGAAGGTGAGCGGTTATGGGTTCATGCCCAACGTATTTTACAGGCGGTTGATAATGCTCGTTTAGAAATGCAAGAGTTGAAAGGCTTAACTAAGGGCGAGGTCAGAATTGGGGTTTCGGGGATGATGGGGTCTTATTATTTTCCGCCAATTTTGATGGCATTTCGGCATCGCTATCCACATCTTAGTTTGCAGGTGATTGAGGGCGGGACTTGGCAATTGCAGCAGATGCTTGAGCGAGCTGAACTCGATTTAGCGGTGATTGTGCGTGAGTTCTTGCCCAATGAATTAGAAGCGCGGGTCATCTCGCGTGAGGAAATGCGGGTGGTCGTTGCCCGTGAGCATCCATTTGCCCAACAAACGGCCGTGAGTTTAGCGGAGTTTTTTAAAGAGGAGTTGGTTTTATTTCGTAGTGGCTATTTTCACCGCAAACTTGTTGATCAATTGGCAACAGAATTAGGTGTGCAGCCGATCATTGGGTTTGAAACAAATTTAATTCCCTTGATTAAATCGATTATTAAACAAGGCTTTGGCATTTCTACGCTCTTAGCAATGGCTGTTGAAGAGGATCCTGATTTAGTCCATTTGCCATTTACTGAGCCAATTTATTTAGATTTATGTATTGCTTGGCGGCGGGAAGGGTATTTATCGAAGGCCAATCAAGTGTTTGTTGATTTTTTATTAGAAAATACCTGAACCTAGTGCTTAGGGTGAATTAGGAGTTACACACACTAGGTCAGGTTGAGGAAACGGTAGTTGGGAAGTTGTGAGCCTTTGGCAAGTATTAATCAGACCTTTATATATAGGTCTTGATCAGGTTTATTCGTGATTATGTTATGAGTAATCACCCTCGCAAAAGGATAGTATCCAATATAGTACCAATGACCGAGTTTATGCAAGCTTTATCGGTACTCAGTCAAAAATTCAGCCAAAATTTTGAGTGCTAAGGCTCAAATATTTTTAAATCGATTCCTGAAAAATCACAAGCCTATTGGCAAATAGGCTCTATTTCGCGTATATTCCTGACAAAATCGCTAGGTTATTGCATAGGTGAGGGTCATGGATGCAGCAGAACAACAACTGGCTGAATTAGCTAAAGCAGGCTATGAAGCGGGTTTCGTTTCCAATATTGAATCAGAGACAGTACCGCCAGGGTTAGATGAGTCCGTCATCCGCTATATTTCTGCGCGTAAAAATGAGCCGGAATTCATGTTGGAATGGCGCTTGGCAGCATACCAGAAGTGGCTGGCAATGGAAGAGCCTGATTGGGCGCATTTGAAATACACCAAGATTGACTATCAAGCCATTTCTTATTTCTCTGCTCCCAAATCGGCAGCGGATGCACCAAAAAGTTTGGATGAAGTCGATCCAGAATTGTTACGTGTGTATGAAAAGCTTGGGATTCCATTGGAAGAGCAGAAAATGCTCGCAGGGGTTGCTGTGGATGCCGTCTTTGATAGTGTGTCAGTGGCCACCACTTTTCGTAAGCAACTTGCCGAAGCTGGGGTGATTTTCTGCTCGATTTCTGAGGCCATGCGAGAGCATCCTGAGCTGATTAAAAAATACCTAGGTACCGTCGTGCCACAAACCGATAATTTTTTTGCTGCTTTGAATGCTGCGGTATTTACCGATGGGACTTTTGTCTATATCCCTGAAAATACCCGCTGCCCGATGGAGCTTTCCACTTATTTTCGGATTAATGAACGCAATACAGGGCAGTTTGAGCGTACTTTGATTATTGCCGACAAGGGCAGTTATGTCAGTTATCTTGAAGGCTGTACCGCACCACAACGAGATGAGAATCAATTGCATGCCGCAGTGGTTGAATTGATTGCTTTAGAAGATGCCTACATTAAATATTCCACCGTACAAAATTGGTATCCGGGGGATGAGCATGGCAGGGGTGGGATTTATAATTTTGTCACCAAGCGTGGCGTTTGTGCGGGGGATCGCTCACGTATTTCATGGACGCAAGTGGAAACGGGGTCGGCGATTACTTGGAAATATCCAAGCTGTATTTTAAAAGGCGATGATTCGATCGGTGAGTTCTATTCAGTGGCTGTGACTCGTGGGGCGCAACAAGCGGATACGGGTACTAAAATGATTCATCTTGGCAAAAATACGAGCAGTACCATCGTATCCAAAGGGATTTCTGCAGATCGGGGGCAGAATGCGTATCGCGGTTTAGTGCGGATGAATAAGGGCGCTGAAAACGGGCGCAATCATACTCAATGCGATTCGCTGTTAATTGGGGATCAATGCGGTGCACATACTTTCCCTTATATTGAGGTCACTAATCCGACCGCTCAAGTAGAGCATGAGGCGACCACCTCAAAAATTGGTGAAGATCAATTATTCTATTGCCGTCAGCGGGGTTTGTCGGAGGAGGATGCAGTGTCCATGATTGTAAATGGCTTTTGTAAAGAAGTGTTTAATGAGCTGCCGATGGAATTTGCGGTAGAAGCGCGTAAATTGCTCGCGATTAGTTTAGAAGGCGCGGTCGGTTAGGAATTAAAGAGTGAAATCCATGTTACCCATGTTATCAATTAAAGATTTACACGCCAGCATCAAGGGCAAAGAAATTCTCAAAGGTTTAAGCCTCGACATTTATGCAGGTGAAGTCCATGCCATTATGGGGCCGAATGGTTCAGGCAAAAGTACACTCTCGAAAGTCCTCGCAGGGCGCGAAGAATATGAGGTTACGAGCGGCACAGCCATCTATAAAGGCGAAAATCTCTTAGCAATGTCGCCAGAAGAGCGTGCGCATCAAGGTATTTTTATGGCGTTCCAATACCCTGTGGAATTACCTGGGGTGAATAATACTTATTTTATGCAAGCTTCGTTAAATGCGATTCGTAAAGCACGCGGCGAGCCAGAATTAAACTCTTTGAATTTCATGAAACTGGTGCGCACTAAATTAAAAGCCCTAGAAATGAATGAGGCTTTATTAAAGCGTTCCGTGAATACGGGCTTTTCGGGCGGGGAAATGAAGCGCAATGAAATTTTGCAAATGACTTTGCTGGAGCCTTCGTTTGCTATTTTGGATGAAACGGATTCGGGTTTAGATATTGATGCGTTAAAAATGGTATCAATGGGCGTGAATAGTTTGCGTAGCCCTGAGCGTTCAATGCTGGTGATTACTCATTATCAGCGTTTATTGGATTATATTCAGCCCGATTATGTGCATGTCTTAAGTGATGGGCGGATTATTCGTTCGGGTGATAAATCCTTGGCGTTAGAGCTGGAGGAAAAAGGTTATGCTTGGTTACAGGAGGCTGCAGCATGAGTGCTGCTGAGTTAAATCATTATCAAGCTTTAGCGGCAACAGCCCCTGTGGTACATGCCTATCAGGCGCTTGGGCAGCAGCGTTTGTGTACGGTAGCCTTGCCAAATCGCAAGCAAGAAGAGTGGCGCTATACGCCGCTTGCGCCTGTACTGAATCATCCATTTGCCGCTGCAAGCCGTGAAGAGGGGTTATTAGAGCCGGAAGATATTGCTGCGTTGCGCGTGACACCGCTGGATCATGTTTGTGTGGTTTTGCTCAATGGCTTTTTTATGCCGGAGCTATCGACCTTACCGGCTCAAGCAGGTTTGGAGGTTTTGGATTTAAGCACCGCGTTGCAAACCTCGGCAGCGGGGGTGGCGCGTTTAGGTCATTTAAGTGGTGAAGATTTAGATTTATTTGGGGCCATCAATGCAGCCTTGACAGGTGCTGGTGCTTATCTACGGGTTACTGAAAAACTCACACAGCCGCTTGAAGTTATTTATATTAATTATAGTTTTGATAGTGAGCTAATAAGTAATCCACGCCTGCTGGTACAAGTGGACGCGCATGCAAGCCTGAACCTGATTGAACAGCATGCTCAGTTTGCGGATATAGTGGGGATGCATAATGGTGTGACTGAAATCTTCCTAGAGGAAGGTGCCAATTTGCTGCATTCCCGTTTACAGAATGATAGTTTGCGTACGCGACATTTGAGTCGTTTATATGTCCAACAGGCGGCTGCTAGTGTGTATAAAAATACCAGCCTAGCCTTAGGCAGTGCATGGTCGCGTACCGAGTTTCACCTTGATTTTAGCGGTGAGCAGGCTCATTGTGAGTTAAACGGTTTCTATTTAGCGGGTGAGCAACAGATGCAATCGATACATTTGGATGTTTTGCATTCTCTGCCAAATTGCACTAGCCGTGAAACCTTTAAAGGTATTCTGTATGGGCAGAGCAAAGCAGTGTTTGATGGCAATATCCTCGTGAAACAGGATGCCCAAAAGACCGATGCCCGCTTGAGTAATGATAATTTGCTGCTCTCACGCGAGGCTGAAATTGACACTAAACCGCGTTTAGAAATTTATGCGGATGATGTGCAATGTAGTCATGGAACGACGGTCGGGCAAATTGATCCTGAAATGTTGTTTTATTTGCGAGCTAGGGGGATTCCAAAGGCGGAAGCCACCAGCATGATTTGCCAAGGTTTTGCGGCGGAATTGATTGCCCATTGCGAATATCCTGCTTTAGAAGCCAAGGCTTTGAGTATTTTACAAGAGCGTTTAGCCCCTGTTGCTGCGAATCTTTAGGAGGGACGGATGTTTAAATTATCGCGCTTAACGAAGGCCGAAAAAGCCGAGTCGTTTGATGATGAAAATATTGCTCGTCGTGCGTGGCTGAAAGATGAAATTATTGCAGCGATTCGTCAAGTTTACGATCCAGAAATTCCAGTGAATGTGTATGACCTTGGTTTAATTTATCGCCTCGATATTGACGAGAATAATAATGTCGATATTGATATGACCTTGACGAGTCCTGCTTGTCCGGTGGCGGGGAGTTTACCGGGTTTAGTAGAAGCGGCTGCCCGTTCTAAAATCGAAGTTAATGAAGTGAATGTGAATTTAGTTTGGGATCCACCTTGGGGCAAAGAGCGCATGAGCGAAGAAGCTTTATTAGCCTTGGATTTGTATTAGGAGTGAATAATGATTCATGTAACTGAAAAAGCGGCGCAGCATATTCGCCAGCAATTAGATAAACGCGGTAATGCCCTTGGTATGCGTTTAGGTGTGCGTAAAAGTGGCTGTACGGGTTTTATGTATGTGGTGGATTATGTCGATCAGTTAGGTGCAAATGATCAAGTCTATGATCAGCATGGTATTAAGGTGGTGGTTGATCCTGAAAGCCTGCCTTATTTAGCGGGCACTGAAATTGATTATGTACGCAGCAATGCTTTAAATCAGGGCTTGGAATTTAAAAATCCAAATGTGAAAGATGCTTGCGGTTGCGGCGAATCCTTTAACGTATAAAAGCAGATAGCATGACTGAAATTGATGAAATCGCCAGCGACTTTGAGTTTCTTGAGGATTGGGAACAACGCTATCAATATTTAACTGAATTAGGCGAGGCCTTGCCGCTTATGCCTGATGCGGAAAAAACTGAAGCAAATCGGGTTAAAGCTTGCATGAGTAAGGTCTGGGTCGAGCCGCATTGGGATGCGCAAGACCCGAGTAAAATTATCTTCAATGGTGATTGTGATACGGCAATTATTAAAGGTGTGGTTGCCTTGTTAGTCCAGTTATTTTCTGGCAAAACCCCAGCCGTTATCTTAGCAATGGATGTCGACGATTTATTCGAGCGCCTGCAATTGGCGGAGAATTTAAGCCCCAATCGACATGTGGGCGTGTATGCAATTGTGGATGTGATGAAGGGGCAGGTGGAGCGGCTTGCCTCGGTCTAGTACGGAATTTTCCTAGTTTATCCTTGTTTAATCTATAATAACGACATCATTCATCTGATGACCTTATTATCATGCGTACTATTATTGAAATCCCTGATTTTCAGTTAGAACAGCTCGCTCGCTTTGCGGCAGAAGCTAATATCTCGCGAGCGGAATTGATCCGTCGTGCAGTTGCAGATTACTGATGACCTGATTGCCAACGGTATTGCGGAGCAGGATATTGTACTAGCGTTTCTGGATGCGCCAGATGTGGCGGAGGCAGCATGAAAAATATTTTCGCCGATGTCCGTGATTGTTCGGTTGAGCGTGAGGTGGAATTGTGAGCATTACGAAACAGCTATTTTTTGAACGTATACGTGCCAGAGGATTGTTCTGGAGCTATGCGCCAACCATCATTTACGATAAAGCTAAAGACAATCTGCTGTGTGAAACCGTACTGAAATACGGCGATATTGACGATATTCGTTCCCTGTTAGCACTGTACGGCGAAGGCAAAGTGCGTGAAGTCTGGGAGCGTGATGTGAAGTCAGATGCCCGTTTCAAACGACTTAATTACTTCATTGCCCGCATATTTTTCCATCTGGATGTTGAAGCCAGCGACTTTGAGAATCTGCAACATGAACGACTCGCCAAATTTAGACAACTTGCTGGTTAAGACCAAAGCTGTCTTGTTGGGGTTGATCAAAACCGCGCCATTCTTGCAGGATTACGTGCTGGTAGGTGGTTCTGCTCTAGCCTTGCACCTATGCCATCGGCAAAGCGAAGACCTTGATTTCTTTACTTATGCTGATAATTTCCAGAAACAAGACATCCTGCGTTACCTCAAGTATTTCAAGCAAACCGAAGTGCTGAATGATAATGCTGACCAACTGGATTTACTGGTTGATGGTGTCAAAGTTACCTTCTTCAATGCCAAGTGGGCATTTTTGCGTCCTACCAACATCAGTATATTCAATGTAGCATCATTGCAAGCTATCGCAGCAATGAAGACCAATACCTTGTTTTTGCGGGCAAAATACCGTGATTACTATGACCTTTACTGTTTGGTCAAACACGGCATGAGTATTAGGGATATTTTCACTGCCTCACAAGGGATTGTAGATGGTATAAGCTACAAGCTGCTATGTATTGCGTTGCTCTACATTGATGACATTGAAGATGACAATATCGCCTACCTTGATCCTCAAGAAGTTGTCAGTAAACAGCAAATCCGAGCTTTTTTTGAGCAGGCTATCCAAAGCGAGTAACAAATGCCGAACCTTGTTCCCGTACTCTGATGTTTCTGAGGCTAGGCAAGCTCTATACAGATGCCAATACACGCCTGACGGATCATAGCTTCTTTGCTGATTGGCCGCTCAACAGAAGCTAATATTTCGGCATCAGCAACAAAGCGATTTTGAAACCTAATCGCTTTGTCGTTTACTTAATTCAATAATGACTCTTGGGTAAAACTACTGTTAGCCTCCCAAATCCTACCGTGCCCCAATAATATTCCTCTCTGGCCCATATGGGAAACCTGTAATATTCTCAGCCCCCGTTTCTGTCAATACCAAAATATCATGTTCCCGATAACCCCCTGCACCCGGTAGCCCTTCAGGGAGCATAATCATCGGTTCCATTGAAATCACCATATTCGGCTCTAAGACGGTTTCAATATCTTCGCGTAATTCCAAGCCCGCTTCACGGCCATAATAATGGCTGAGTACCCCGAAACTATGTCCATAGCCGAAAGTGCGGTATTGCAATAAACCATAATCGGCAAAGATTTTATTCAGTTCTAAGGCAATATCGCAGCAGCGCACGCCCGGTTTAATCAGTTTGATGCCTTCTTCATGCACATGCACATTCGCTTCCCAAAGTTTCAAGGAGGCTTCGTCGCAATCGCCATAGAATAAAGTGCGCTCTAAAGCGGTGTAGTAACCGGCAATCATAGAGAAGCAGTTGAGGGAGAGAATATCGCCATGTTGGACTTTGCGACTGGTCACGGGGTTATGTGCGCCATCGGTATTAATGCCTGATTGAAACCAAGTCCACGTATCCATTAATTCGCCGTGGGGATAACGCTTAGCAATTTCACGTACCATCGCTTGGGTAGAAGCTAAGGCAACTTCATGTTCACCCACGCCTTCATGCACCGCTGCGACTAAAGCCGCCCCCCCTATATCACAAACTTGTGCACCCTGTTTAATATGCGCAATCTCTTCGGCAGATTTGATCATGCGTAAACGCATCGCGGCCGCTGCAATATCCACGATTTGCGAAGAAGGTAGCGCCGCTTGGAGTTTATTTAAGCGTTCTAAAGTGATGTGATCGTGTTCAACCCCCACCCGCTGGCCATCTTTAATTTCTTGCTGGACCGCACGGAAATAATTATCACGCTGCCAATCGGTATAGACCAAATTATAATCACCCACTGTGCGTCGCCACGGTTGACCGCCATCAATATTCGCAGAAATACTCACCACTTTGTCTTGAGTCACAACTAAGCCATAAGGTCGACCAAACGAGCA
>JBJOOT010000052.1:0-19807 GCA_046051185.1 Pseudomonadota bacterium
AGCAGCAACCAATAGAGGCTTCTAGCATATTTCATGGTTATCATCGGTTATACTCGGTCAAGAAATTTTGCTTAAATTTTTTCACGCATTATCGCATCAATTCTACATCGTAAACGTTCACAAGCACTCTTCGGTATTTTAGCGGCTCTACACTCCCCTGTTGTGTGTTAATTGAGTAAAAAAGCCATACTAAACCTTCATATATTTTGTCTTGCTGGCTTGATTGCGTAAAGCGACCAGCCAAAGGAGGCTGCACTGGATTTACAATGCACAGCTTTGTTAGGGTAAAAGCTTGCCCCGAACTCAGGTTAATTATCGAGTAGCTTTTTTAGATCAGCATGTTTTGCGCTTAATTCACGGACTAATTCATCTAAACTACGAATCACAAACTCAAGCAAGTTTGTTGAAATATATGGCTCTTCAATACGAAGACGGCTATACATTTGGCGCTTAATTTCCAGTAGTTGTGCGCCGGATTCGCCCGTTTTTAAGCGTACAGTACGGGGGCGACGATCAAAAAACGACATTTCGCCCACTAAACCGCCGGGAGAGATCGCACCCACGGCATATTCAGCATCGCCATCCACTTGGAATAATTGGATAGAACCACCAATCACCATATAAAAACTTGCACCTACATCACCAATATCGGCGAGCATTTCATTTGCACCCAATTCAACAAAGCGCATATAGTGCACAAATTTGCTAACCTCATCTTGTGTTAAGGCCGCACAAAACTCAACACAGGTATCCTGTACCTGCTTTATCAAAGCGTCGTTAGACATGGATGCCCCCAAACTTCCCAACAGTAGACTCCAAGCATTATATGCGCTATAAGCGAGGAAAGAGCAAGCGCTGGCTATTAGCCCTTGTTAGACCCACCTTTCGAGCGATTAAAGGCATAGATTTTTCATGAGTATTAGTAATGATGCAGTCACACAACTCATCCACACTCGGCTACCTGATGCACAGATTGAAGTGCAAGGTGATGGTTATAAATATCAAGCGGAAGTTATTAGCCCAAGCTTCCAAGGTTTGAGCAAAGTAAAGCGCCATCAATTAGTTTATGCGGCGGTTAATGAGGCCATCACCTCAGGGCAATTACACGCTTTAACGATTACTGCTTATACCCCTGAAGAAAAAGCAGTCCTGTAATCGCTAAGCCGATTCAACAATTTTTGACAAGAAGAATAAGGCTATGGATCAAGAAACACGTGCACAACACCCCGTCTTACGGCCAATTGATGATAAAGAATTAGCTCGTGAAAGCTGGAAAATCTTTCAGATTATGGGCGAATTCGTGGAGGGCTTTGAGCGCTTAGCACGGATACGTCCGTCAGTGAGTATTTTCGGCTCAGCCCGTACTCCACAGGATCATCCTTTGTACTTATTAACCGTGGATATTGCCCGTAAACTATCCGATGCGGGCTTTGCTGTGGTCAGTGGTGGTGGCCCTGGCTTAATGGAGGCTGCGAATAAAGGTGCTCAAGGTGGCAAATCGCCGAGCATTGGTTTAAATATCCAATTGCCGAAAGAACAAAGCGGTAACGCTTATCAGGATATTTCTTTGTATTTTCGTCACTTTTTCTCGCGCAAAGTGATGTTTGTGAAATATGCTTCCGCTTATGTGGTGATGCCCGGCGGTTTTGGAACTTTAGATGAATTAGCCGAGATTTTAACTTTAGTCCAAACCAGTAAAACGCAGCGAATTCCCATTGTCTTAGTACATACTCCATTTTGGACGGGTTTAATTGAATGGTTCAAAACCACTTTGGTAGCAGAAGGCACTATTTCACCACAGGACTTAGACTTATTTGTTCTTTTGGACGATGCAGATGCCATCGTTAATTACATTTTCCAACACTATGAACGCACGGTTTCTGGGCCGACGGCAGAAGAACGCGCTAATCAAATGGAGCTATAATAATGAAAAATAATCGCTTGAAGTATTTGCTGGCCTTGAGTCTCTTAGTAACTAGCTCGAATCTTTATGCTGAAACGGATACTACCGTCGCTGAGGAAGTCACTGGTAAAGTAAAATTACAAACTATTCGTACTCAAGACCGCTTCGGTACGATTGAAGAAGAGCGAGTACCAGCGATCGCCAGTACCCTGCAATTTCTGCCCGCTAGTGGTGGAAATGGCTATCACTTAATTGGTACTGATGCAGGCTCAACTTCAGTTAAAAGCGCCCATAGTGATAGTGATGAGTTAATGATTCCTAGCTGGCAAGTTTTTTCTTGGTAATTGGCTAGCGATGTCTGTTTTTACCCCTGTGAATGCTCAGGAGCTAGCTGAGTTCTTGAGCCATTATGCTGTTGGTGAGCTAGTAGATTATCAAGGTATTGCCGCTGGAGTTGAAAATAGCAATTTTTTCGTTAATACCACGACCGGTACTTATGTCTTAACCCTTTTCGAGCAACATACACCGACTGAACTTGAGTATTTTCTACAAGTCATGCAGCACATGGCACAAGCCCAATTACCCATCGCAGCCCCTTTACATGATTGCACAGGTCGATTACTGAGAACCTGCAAAGCCAAACCCGCCGCCCTAATCACTTGTTTAACTGGGCAAACCTTGGATCAACAAGCTGCCAATCCTCAACAATCTGCGGCAATAGGGCGCGTATTGGCTCATATACATTTAGCCGGGCGTAGCTTTCCACTTAAGCGAGCACCCGATCGCGGGCATGAATGGCGCATGCAAACCGCTCAACGCTTACTACCCTTGTTAGAACCAAGTGACTACGCACTCCTTAGCAAAACACTGATCAGTCAACAAGCTTTAAACTTTAACCAACTCCCCACTGGACTCATTCACGCTGACCTCTTTCGTGATAATGCGCTGTTTTTGAATAATCAACTCAGTGGGGTCTTGGATTGGTATTATGCCTGTGATGATTGTTGGCTGTATGACTTAGCGATTGTGGTCAATGATTGGTGCTGCTTTGAAAACGGAGCTTTGGATGCTGAGCGCTTAATAGCGTGTTTACGAGCTTATCACCAGATTCGCCCCTTAACTCCAGCAGAAGCCGAGCAATGGCCAAACTTGCTAGCCGCCGCAGCCTTACGTTTTTGGTTATCGCGCTTAGTCGCCAAGCTTGAACCACGTGCTGGTAGCCTCGTTTTGCAAAAAGATCCTCTAGAGTTTCGCCAAAAACTTGAGCATCGCTACGCAGAAATAGCTTTGATTCGCGCTTGTTGGGCAATCGCGGTATAATTTCAGCCTTATCTTCAGTCTAATATTTAGTTGCCATGCCCCAAACCGTAACTCTCGATGCACGGCGTTTGCTTTGCCCGCTTCCGGTGATTCGTGTTCAACAAGCGATTGAGCAACTCCCCGTTGGGACGATACTTACCGTTTATTGCACCGATCCGGGGGCTTTACATGATGTTCCTGCTTGGGCGCGTATTCATGGTCACACCTTGCTAGAAACACGTACTGAAGGTCGCGACTATATTATTAGTCTACAACTAGAGGCTAACTCATGAAGCCAAGCTTACCGCTTCCCCTCCCTGATTCGGTAGAACCCGTTGCAGAGCATAATATCCGCCAACAAACGACCCAACGAGTCGCTTTGGTAGGCATGGGGGTTAATATCACCCTTGTCATTGCCCAGATTCTAGGTGGACTTTTTACGCATTCACAGGCTCTGATCGCAGATGCAATGCACACTCTCTCGGATTTAGTAGGGGATGTGATTGTGCTATTTGCGGCACATCATGCCGGAAAAAAGGCTGATGCGAATCATCCTTATGGGCATGGACGGATTGAAACCCTAGCCACGGTAGTCCTAGGTCTACTGCTAAGTGGGGTCGCCGTGGCTATCCTTTTGCAAGCATGGGGTAGACTCAGGGGAGATACGCCCTTGGTTGTACCGGATGCCAGTGCCATGCTCTTTGCAGCTTTAGCAATTTTAGGTAAAGAGGGTTTGTATCAATATACGGTGCGAGTTGCTAAAAAAATTCGCTCCCCGATGTTGAAAGCCAGTGCATGGCATCATCGTTCAGATGCCCTCTCTTCGGTATTGGTGCTCGCTGCAATTGCGGGTACACAATTAGGTTATGCATGGCTTGATGCGGTGGCTGCCATTATTATTGCTATTATGATTTTTTACATGGCAATTCAATTATTACTAGAAAGCACTCGTGAATTAGTTGATACCGGACTTACACCTGAAGAGTCTAATAAGATTATTGAATATATTCATACGCTGCCCGGTGTTGAAGATCTACACATGCTTCGCACTCGCAAAATGGGCGGTAATGTTTTTGCCGATGCACATATTCAGGTCGCGAGTCATATCAGCGTATCGGAAGGCCATAAGATTGCTGAATATGTGACACATCAGTTAGAAAATCATTTTCCAGAAGTCACGGATGTCACTGTACATATTGATCCTGAAGATGATGAGGCTGGCGAAATCAGTGTCGACCTACCAAGCAGGCAAGAGCTTATTCATGCTCTGCAAAATCAACCCTTGGCTCAAGGGCTACAAGCTTATATTCAGCATATCGTGATGCATTATCTCGATGGAAAAATCGAATTAGAGGTTTATCTGCAAAGTACACCAGCCATAAGCCTACTTAGAGACTTCAAACAAGCCTGTACGCAACTGACTTATATTGGCTCTGTTAAATTCTATACAGAGATTGCTTACTAATGGTGCAGGAGCATATTATTACGCACTATTATTGTGCTTTTGGCTCATTCACTTGAAACCTGTATCCAGTGTTTGTGCTAGAAAACAAGCTATTAGCAAATGGCATAAGATTTGCATATACTTCACCACATTTCTGGTTTTTTTGACCATTGACCCATTTCTGCAATTTCAGGAGACAACAACATGTCTGTACAAGACGTCATGAACCTCATCGAAGAAGCGAATGTCAAATACGTTGACTTCCGCTTTACTGATACACGTGGCAAAGAGCATCACGTATCTGTACCTATCAGTGAATTCAATGAGGACATTTTTGAAGATGGTAAAATGTTCGACGGTTCATCGATTGCTGGCTGGAAAGGCATTAATGAGTCCGACATGATCCTGATGCCCGATCCAGAATCAGCCTTCATCGACCCCTTTTTCCAAGATGTGACCTTAAACATTACTTGCGGTATCGTTGACCCTGCCACAATGGAAGGCTATGAGCGCGATCCACGTTCTATCGCACTACGTGCTGAAGCCTATTTAAAATCGACTGGAATTGCGGATACTGCTTATTTTGGTCCAGAACCTGAGTTCTTTATTTTTGATGATGTACGTTGGGGTGCAGATACCAGCGGTTGCTTTGTCAAAGTTGACTCGGTAGAAGCCGGCTGGAACTCTAGCAAAAAATATCCCGATGGTAATATGGGGCATCGTCCAACCATTAAGGGCGGTTATTTCCCCGTTCCACCGGTGGATTCTTTCCAAGATATTCGTGCGACCATGTGTAATATTCTGGAAGAAGTAGGTGTCCCTGTTGAGGTACATCACCATGAAGTAGCCACTGCAGGTCAATGTGAAATCGGTACTCGTTTCTCTACGATGGTGAAGCGTGCTGATTGGACTCAACGTCAAAAATACGTTATCCACAACGTTGCACATCAATACGGCAAAACCGTGACTTTCATGCCTAAGCCTATTGTTGGTGATAATGGTTCAGGTATGCATGTGCATATGTCATTAGCCAAAGATGGCACTAACACTTTCGCGGGTGAAGGTTATGCAGGCTTATCTGAAACAGCACTGTATTACATCGGCGGCGTGATTAAACATGCGAAAGCCTTGAATGCTTTCTGTAACCCTGGTACTAACTCCTATAAGCGTTTGGTTCCAGGCTTTGAAGCGCCTGTTATGTTAGCTTACTCAGCACGTAACCGCTCTGCGTCAATTCGTATTCCTTTTGTGTCTAGCCCGAAAGGTCGTCGTATTGAAGTTCGTTTCCCAGATCCGAGTGCTAACCCTTATTTAGCCTTCGCAGCGCTGATGATGGCGGGCTTAGATGGTATTAAGAACAAAATCCATCCGGGCGAAGCGATGGATAAAGACTTATACGATCTGCCACCTGAAGAAGACAAACTCATTCCTAAAGTTTGCCACTCTTTAGACATGGCTTTAGATGCACTGGATAAAGATCGTGAGTTCTTATTAACAGGCGGTGTGTTCTCTAATGATATGATTGATGCTTATATCGAGCTGAAAACCCAAGAAGTGACTCGCTTCCGTATGACAACTCATCCTGTTGAATACGATATGTATTACAGCTGCTAAGTATTCGCTTAGTCTAAAAAAAGGCCAGCATTGTCTGGCCTTTTTCTTTTCTTAAAAATTAATGCTCCCCCCCGTAAAGAATTGCCGTTAGCTTCGTCTATTACTATTAGTCTATGAATCTCTAATAGGTAGCTAATGATGCCAATCCTCAAAATTTATAAACTCATTTTACTGAGCTTAAGTCTTAGCTTAGGCCTATTGCCAAACCTAAGCGTGGCACTTGATAGCACAATCCTAAAAACTATTGGTCAAGCTCAGGTGGATCGACCTAAAACCAGTGTCACTCAAACTTATTTACTAGAGCAATTACAACAGGCTACTCAAACCGAAAATGCGGCATGGGTCAAAGACTTATTAGCCAAAGGAGCTGATCCGGGGCAAAGTGGCTCAAAGGATAAACATAGTGCCTTAACGATTGCACTTTCAATGAACCAAATGCAAGTTGCTTATAGCATGTTGCCTTATTTACGTACTGACAGCTTCAATACAGCCCAACGTGCCATTTTCTATACCGCGCGGCAGGGTGATTTAGCGCTATTAAATGCCTTATTAAACTTTACCGGTGAAGCCGCATTAGAACCGCACTCACCCGCTACTCGTTGTGAAATTAATGAGGCGATTCATTATGGGCATCAAGCGATTGTGGAGCGCCTTTATAATTTCCGCCCTGAATGCCAAGACCAACTACTCTTCACCAGTATTCAATATGGGCAAGCCGATATTTTTACTTGGCTAGTGAAACAAGCAAGTGCCGAACAAAAACAAGCGCTCACCTCCCAAAATTATATGCAAACAGCTATTCAACTGGGTAATTTACAGCTCATTCAGCACTTAGAGCAGCTAGGAAATAAACACTATTTACCTGAAGAGGCCATTCGTGCTCATCAATTAACGGTTTTAAAATACTATACAAAAACTGGCAAATTAAAGCCCAATGCGGCCAACTATAAACTAGTTGAAATAGCAGCAAAAGAAAACTCCGTTGAAATCCTAGCATATCTAAAAAGCTTAGGAATCAACCCCACTCAAACAACCCTAAATCATGAACCGATTTGTACTCCAGCAACCCTTATTGCGGCACAAAGCGGTGCACATAAGGCTTTAGAATGGTTATTGGCTGAACAGGTCAGCACAGTAGATACTTGTCTACAAAATACCCTGCTTCATGCAGCAACACAGGGTTATCAAACGGCCATTGTAGAATGGTTATTAAAAAATAAAAAAAATCTAAAACTAGATATTAATGCAGCTAATACCGAAGGCGACACAGCCTTACATCTTGCAGTTAAACAAAATAGTTTAAGTATAGTTAATTTGCTATTAGAGCAGCGTGCCAGTCGTATTATCCTTAATCAAGCAGGTAATACTCCTTTACATGAACTTTTACAAGCTAGCTATCTATCTAATTTTCACGCCATTTTAGCCAGCTTATTAGCGAGCGAAAATGATCAAGGTCTGAATATAAAAAATGCTCAAGGTGATACCCCATTACTAATTGCCTTAGATCAACCCGAAGCCAGCAGCTTAGAATTACTCTTAAAAGCAGGCGCTAAGATTAATTTAGCAAATAATGCAAGTGTAACCGCCTTGCACAAACTTGCAGCCAGTGGGGTCAATATACCTAATTTACTCAATCGATTTTTAGAGGGCGGTATTGATTTAAATCAAAAAGATAATTCAGGGCGAACACCACTTTATGCTGCGATAGAGAGTTATCAAACACCATCAGCCGGTGAAAATCAAGAGCAGGCCAATAATCTTTTAGAGCAGCTATTAGCACATAAGCCACTCATTAATACTGCTGATCACTCAGGACTAACACCTTTACATTTAGCCATTAAGCTCGAAAAACTTGAGCTGGCTCAGCGCTTAATTGATTTAGGTGCTGATATTAAGGTAAGCGATAAACAAGCGAATACTCCTCTCCATTATGCAGCACAAGTATATAACAGTCAGAACCTCATCAAAACACTCCATGCTAAAGGTGCTTATTTAGATGCCATCAATACGGATGGGAACTCAGCTATTTTCTTCAGTGCTAATACTGATATTTTACAAACTTTTAAAGACCTAGGTGCAAACCTTAATTTATACAATAAAAATAATGAATCAATTATTACCTTCTTTACCAGTAAAGAAGATAAAAATTTAGGCCTAGCACTAACCGAAAAAGCTAAAGCGTTAGGAGTAGACATTAATAATACCGATAGCTATGGGCAAAATGCTTTACATCGTTCCATCCGCTTTAATTCTCCCGATCTCAGTCTTAGTTTAATTAAGGCCAAAATTAATCTTAATCAAGCTGATTTTGAAGGGAATACGCCTCTGATGTTAGCAGTACGCACACGTTCTTTATACCATTTGAAATTATTGATTGAACACGGTTCGCAGGTAAATTTAGCCAATCGTTTTGGTAAAACAGCGCTGCAACAAGCCATTGAATTAGGTGAGCTAGAACTTTTCAATCTACTCTTAGCCGCCAAAGCAACTATTAATACCAAAGATAGCGATCAACGTTCACCCCTCATTACTGCCTTAGTCAATCATAGAACGGATATGGCGGCTAAATTGATTGCCTTGGGTGCTGATGTAAATATCCGTAGTAAAGGCGAGTGGAGCGCTTTGCATTATGCAGTTCAACTAGGAAATGCTGATTTAATTAAAGTGCTACTCGAAGCAGGCGCTATTCATGGGGTTAAAAACTGGGGGAATGAAACCCCAACAGAGTTAGCACTTAATAAACCTGAAATACTAGCTATTTTAGCTAATTACACTGATCAAACTAGCTATTTTCAAACGACTGATAAATTTAAGAATACCCCCTTACATTGGGCAGTGCGTGCACAGAACCTGCAAACAATAGAAACTCTGCTGCCACAAGCTGATCTCAATGCACAAAATATTTATACGGAAACACCCCTAAACTTAGCGCTTAGAACACTACCACATAATCCCATCGTGGCGACCCAAATTATCAAGAGACTACTCGAAGCAGGGGCTGATGCTAAATTAATTGATCAATATGGCAACTCATCATTACATTATGCTTTACAAAATAAAGCTTCATTAGAAATAGTTGATGCCCTATTGGCTAAACAAGCCGATTTGACTATAAAAAACAACTATGGTGAATCGCTAGAAAAATACTTGCCGCTACAGAATCTAGCCGTTTTACAGCGCTTATTTAGTTTACAAACTGCGTGGTTAAATACTAATTCACCAAAAGATACGCTTTGGACTTGGGTGGTGCAACATCCAGAGCGTGAGCCCTTAACAGCTTGGTTATTAGCCCAAGGTGTTAAACCACATCCAGCAGATGCCTACACACCCTCGACGATCGCCTTAGCTTTCCAAGCCCAAGCCTATGAATTAATCAAACCTTTAATCCAAGCAGGGGCTAAACTACAAACCGATGCTACTGATTTAGATTTACTGGATTATTTAATTAAACACAATCATTTAGAAGCCAGTTTAGAATTACTTAAGTATCCCGATTATAAGGTCGACTTTTCTAAAGCGAATGAACTCACAGAAACTTGGTTCAACGACTTAACAGAGTATCATGGAAATGAAAGCACTAGTTTGGTTCGTGAGCTAATAGCTTTAGGCGCAAAACCTATTAACCATGACAATATGTTGATGAAGCTTGCACTCACCAAAGATGCTGATCTATTAATACGCTTATACCATCAAAAAGGTTTCAGCCTGACCGGCTTAATGCCGATAGCGTCTCAGCATACGGCTTGGCGTTCATTAGATTATTTATACTCTTCTCAAGTTTCCTTAGATGAAACAGATGAATTCAATCAAACGGCTTTACAGATAGCTATTAGTGATCGCGCTATGGAATTGATTCGTTGGTTAGTTACACACGGCGCAAAGACTACACCTAGTTTATTGACTCCTCCAAGCTATTCTCTTACTACAGGTGCGGATGTTTTTTACCCCTTTGCAGATGACAGGGCTGAATTAAAGTTTTTAAAAGAACTCAAAACACTGATTCCTGAGCTTAAACCAAGTGCTCATTTTATTAAGCATCTGCTGGATTTAAATAATTACCAAGCACTACTTGCTGTATTTGATACTTGGCCAAATACCCTAGCAATCATTCAGGCACAAGAAACAGCAACCGAAAACACGGAACAAGAATCAACCGAAACAACTAATACCAGCACATTTAAGCATAGAAACTTTATTGAGACACTCATCGAACACTACAAAGCAGATCCTTTACAAGGCGGCTTAGCGGTATTAAAGCGATTCGTGGTAGCAGGTGAATCTGTGGATTTTTTGCAAGCGGATTTAGAGGGTTTTTATCTACGTGCTCATCTCATAGAGCCTGAGTTATTTAAGCTCATATATGAATTAGGTAATTATCAATCAAGAACGACTGATATTCAAAATAGTATTTTGAGTGAGGTTTTATCCTCAGAACATCCTCAGGCCTTAGAGCTTTTTCAATTTGTCTTAGCCCAAAATAACGCTAATATTTCATCTGCCATCTTGGATAGTTTGGTCGGTGGTACTAACGAAGAATTACGCAATACTCAATTGAATCTCATCTATACAAGCTTGATTCAGCGTCTTTATCCAAATCAATCGGCTCGCAAACTCAACGAAAGTCATTTACTACGTATGTTGCAATTGACTACATTCTGTACTCAGCATCTTGATATTGTTAGCCAACAAATTGCACATACGGAATTTACTGAGTTTTTCTTAAAAGAACAGGATGCTGAATCATACAGGTATCTCCCCTGCCTTAAACAGCCCGAAGTTTTAAAAGCTTTAGTTAAAGAACCCAGCTTTCAAGCCACAAAATTCACCCCATTAGGCCTCCTAGCTTTAGCTCAGAACGCTGATAATTTGGACCAGCTTAAAACTAGCACCACGCATTTGCTAGCCTTAAGTGCAGACCTCAATACTCATTCTGAAGGGGAGACTGTTGCAACACTTTGGCTAAGCAAGGGGTTAAGCGCTCTAAACGATTCACAAAGCAATTTGACTCCAGCATTGATATTAGAAGGCTTAAGCTATCTACAACAACAAGGTTTTAATTTCACTCAAACGGCCAATCTCAGCCATGCTTTAGTGAGTGCATCCTTAAACGCAGAACAACTACCTGCTAGCTTAGTTTTATTGGAGGGGATCTTAAGTTTAGAACCAGCATTAGCCCGCTTGCCTAACTCAAAGGGGCAACAAACCCTGCATTTAATAGCGGCTAATACGAGTTTAGGTTTTGCTTGGCAACGCCGTCTAATAAAAATTTTACTCAAAGAGCACCCTAATTTAAATGAGCTAGATCAACTGGGTAATACCCCCTTATTAACGGCTTTAAGTGCAGGCAATTTAGCCTTAGCCGATTGGCTAGTCGAGCAAGGTGCAGAAATTAAGCACCATAACCAAGCTGGTGAAACGGCTTTGCACTTTGCATTTTCCCAACTGACCGCATTAGGAAAGCAAGATTTAAGCGAGCATGATCATTTACCGCAATTAATTGAGCGTTTATTGAAAAAAGGTGCTGAGGTCAGCCGCTATGATGCAGATGGAAATACCCCTTTGCATCGGGTTGCTATGCAAGCATGTCGGCCGACTACCCCTAAACTTTGCCAATTCCAAGTCCGTTTTGCCAAAGCCTTATTAGCAGCCAAAGCTGAAGCCGATATGAGTAATCTAGACGGTGATACTCCACTGCTATTAACGGCTTATAGCGGTAACACGGAATTAGCTAAGCTATTCTTGGAACAAGGAGCACAAGTCAATCATACCGATAACTTGGGCAATCAAGCACTGAACCTCGCACTGGATCAAGCTTATTATGCTTTGGCCGATGAGTTGGTTACACACGGCGCAGACATTCAACAAACTCATTGGAGGGGACTTAGCCCTGTACAGCGGGTAGAGGATTTACAAGAATGGGGCTTAGCCAGTGTCATCCATCAATATCATCCGCAAATAACTTGGGGTAAGCCTTGGGAATTAGCCCAAGCAACACCCAGCTATTTCTATGAGCTGTTAGCAGACCAACGCTTAATTGCTGTGAATGCGTCGCATCCGACGGCCGCCGCTCTGCAAATTTATAATCACCCTGAAACGAACTCCACCCTCCTACATCTGGCTGCTCAGGCTAATGCTAGCGAATTTATGGCTAAACTCCTGAAACAACAGCATCCTGTGGACATTCTAAATAACCAAGGTGAAACCCCTTTACATTGGGCAGTGAGGGCACAAGCAAATCAAGCCGTGACTCGCTTATTAGTAGCAGGTGCAAATCCCCAATTAACCAATGATCAACATCAAGATGCCTTAATGCTGGCTGTGATTAGCAATCACCCCAGCACCTTACAAACCCTAATAGCCGATACACAACAAGCTGGCATTACACTGGATTTCAATCAGCAAGATAATCAAGGCAACAGCTTGCTCCATCACGCCTTAGATAATGACAATGTACAGCTATTAGAAATCTTACTAAAAGCTGGCGTGAACCCTGAACTTGCGGATCAACAGCAACGCACAGCTCTCTTATACGCAGTTGAGCAAGCTCAACTCGCCTCAGTAAAAATGCTGGTCGAACACCAAGCTAGTCTCCATGCCGTGGATGAAAAACAACGCACCCCTTTACTTTATACCATTTGGTATTATGTCAATCATTCTGATGATCAATTTAAACAAGACTTGCCCGAGCGTCTGGCCTTAATTGATTATCTACTCGCACAAGGCGCTGATTTACAAGCCGTTGAAGAAAATGGCAATACGGCTTTACATTTAGGTATGCCTATTTATGAACTCGGCCAGCATCTATTAGCAAAAGGTGCTGATATTCACCAACTGAATCAAGAAAACGAAACGGCTCTTTTCCAAGTCATTGCCGCGCATTATCCCGAGCAGCAAATCACTGCCTATTTACAAACCTTACTGGATAAAGGCCTCGATATTAATGCACGTAATAAATATGGTGAAACGCTCCTTAGTAAAGCAGTACGCCACGATAAACTGCAAGTCATGACCTATTTATTGGAACACGGTGCTGATCCCAACGTAGCCAAGGAAGCCAATCCTGAACAGGCGGGCTTTACCTTACCGATGTATATTGTGAATCGAAACTCCAGCGATATTGAGGAGAAGATTAAACTTTTAAGCTTACTCAAAGCTCAAGGTGCTGATTTAAATGCGCTTAATCGACGCGGGGAAAATCTACTATTCATCGCGGTACAAAGCTCAATAGATAACTATGAGTTAGTTAACTGGTTACTAGACCAAGGTGTGAGTGCCAAAGTATTGAATCGACAAGAACAGTCACTATTACATTTAATCATTAGCACACAGTTACGTTTCTTGGGTAAACCCGCAGAGCAAATAGAGGCGCGCCAGCGACTACTGACCCGCTTGATTCAGCAAGGTTTGAATGTGAATGCACGAGATATGAATGGCCGCAGTGCTTTACATTATGCACTGCAAAATGAAGATTTAGCTTGGGTAGAGCCTTTATTAGTCGCGGGTATTAACCCCAATTTACAAAGTAATCGAGAAGAATCTGCTTTATACCTAGCCTTACAGCGCTTTATGCGACTAAGGCAACAAGATTTAAGTTTAATCAAAACATTATTAGCTTATCAAGCAGATCCTAATCAACGTGATAGCCTTGGAGAAACTTGCTTATTTTTGGCTTATCGCAGTAAACATCAAGCGCTTATCCAAGTTTTATTAGAGCATGGAGCTAATCCAAACCTACGCAGCTATTACGGTAAACGAGCTGATCAAGAGTGATCAGCAGCCGAACTACCCTGCAGCTTCCGCTACATACTTAAGCTGCGGGGTAGTTTTCTCTTAGCGCCCTTCAAAGCCTAATTCTTTTAATTTTCGAGTTAAGGTATTCCGCCCCCAGCCTAATAATTCAGCCGCCTCAATTTTACGCCCTCCCGTTTTATCGAGGGCAGCTTGCAGCAAAATGCGCTCAAAAATCGGATACATTTCATCCAAGAAAGCGGTTGAGCCATTGGCTAAACGATGGGCTGCAAATTGAGCTAAGGCTTTTTCCCAATCACTGGGAAGCTCAACTTTAGTTTGCTCACGCTCTTGCAATTCACTGGGCAAATCATCCATGACGACCTCTTGCCCAGAAGCCATCACGGTCAGCCAACGGCAGGTATTTTCTAATTGGCGCACATTTCCCGGCCAAGTGAGGCCTTGTAAATAAGCGGTAACCGCTGGCGACAAAACTTTGGCATCAACATGCAGCTCTTCTGCTGCCCGCATCAGGAAGAATTTTAATAACAAGGGAATATCGTCACGGCGCTCCCGCAAAGGTGGATTGTGAATACGAATCACATTTAAGCGATGGAATAAATCTTCACGGAAAGAGCCTTTACGGACTAACTCCTCCAGATTCTGATGCGTTGCGGCAATAATGCGTACATCAACTTTAACCGGCGTATGCCCACCCACCCGATAAAAAGTCCCCTCAGCTAAGACCCGTAATAAACGAGTTTGTAACTCTGCAGGCATATCGCCAATTTCATCCAAAAATAAGGTGCCCGTATCCGCTTGTTCAAAGCGGCCTTTGCGCTGTGCATACGCGCCCGTAAATGCACCTTTTTCGTGCCCAAATAATTCAGACTCTAATAGTTCACTGGGAATCGCTGCCGTATTTAAGGCAATAAAGGGTTTATTCGCACGCGGACTATGGGTATGCAAGGCTTTTGCGACTAACTCTTTGCCCGTTCCTGATTCACCGGTAATCAATACCGTAATACTCGATTTAGACAAGCGTCCAATGGCACGAAATACCTCCTGCATAGACGGTGCTTTACCAATAATCTCCCCTGCTGCAAAGCTGCCATCCGTCTCACCCACAACCTGAGTGCGACTTTCTTGACGCATGCGACATGCACGCCGGACTAAATCAACCGCTTCATTGACATCGAAAGGTTTCGGTAAATATTCAAATGCCCCCCCTTGATAGGCTGATACTGCACTATCCAAATCTGAATGGGCGGTCATAATAATTACCGGCACATCGGGATGCCCCGCTTGCATATTGGAAAGCAGCGTCAAACCATCCGTACCTGGCATTCGAATATCGGTCAAAAGCACATCGGGTTCTTCCATCCGCAAGGCATGTAGCACCTGATCAGCGCCTTCAAAGCTACGTACTTTGATACCTGCTTTTTGCAAAGCTCGCTCTAACACCCAGCGAATCGAGCGGTCATCATCTGCAATCCAGATATGCTCAGCTTGGTTGATTTCCATCACTACCCTCTCCTCTGTCTAAGGGGATTAGAATCGAAAAACAGGTGTAACCCGATACCGATTCACATTGAATTAAGCCCCCATGTTGACGCAACAAGGCTTGAGCAATCGCAAGCCCCAAGCCGCTGCCATCGGCATGCCCACTCACCATTGGGAGGAAAATTTTATCGATTAAATGAGCCGGTACGCCTTCACCGTCATCACAAATATCGGCTCGTAATACTAAGCGGTGACGCTGTTGCTGAATCGTAAATTGCCGCAAGATTCGAGTACGTAGCCAAATCGTGCCACTCTCGCCTACGGCACGCACCGCATTATTCACAATATTTAAACAAACTTGTACCAACTGCCCACGATCCCCTAAGAATTCGGGAATACTCGGATCATAGTCACGAATGAAGCGCACATTGGCCGCACCCTCAATCTCGACCAAATTACGTACATATTCCAGCACCTCATGAATATTCACGGGTTCACGACAAGGTAACTTGCCAGGCCCCAACATACCATTTACTAAATGCTTAAGGCGGTCAGCTTCAGCAATAATAATCTGGGTATATTCTTTTAACTCGGGATTCTCAAGTTCAGCTTCCAATAACTGAGCAGCCCCGCGCAAACCACCTAGCGGATTTTTAATCTCATGGGCAATACCTCGTACTAATTCATGCACGGCTTGCTGCTGATTGAGAATTTGCTTCTCGCGCACAATACGCATTTGCCGATCAACTCGCTGCATTTCTAATAATAAGCCGGTGATTTTGCGTGGCTCATATTCATAGACTGGCGTAATAATGCAATCGACAGTAATTTGTTGTTCATCAAGTAAATACATCACTTGTTCACGCACGGCTTGTGGCTCATGCAATTGCCATGCGAGCCGTAATTGAGCATGAAAAACATCACTATGCACCAAATAAGTGATACTGCTGCCACGCATGCGCTGCAAACTCTGCCCAAATAGCATTTCAGCGGACTGATTCATATAAGCAACGCATAAATCCTTGTCCAGTACCACAACTGCACAGGCCATGACATCCATTAAATTATCGTAATTCATGCGTATTTGTTCCATGCAGATTAAGTTGCAAAATTAATGCCAAATAGCCGCAACCAGCACTTGCACCGAAAGTTTAGAAACACTCAGGCAAGCACAAATCTGCAGCTGCACTAAATAGGTGCAACTATTATCACTTAGAATGCCTTAGCCTGTATTAACCTGTACTAGACTCTTGAACAAATGCATTTGATGCTAGCCTAGCTTGCTGCTTTTTAGCTAAACTCCGGCAGGATAACGCTCTGAATATCCTTAATTGAAAATAAGCACTGATACTTAAAAATATGCCCTTCTTACCCAAACATTGGCTTGCGCCGTTTATTATTATTTTAAGCTTAGGTTTTAGTTCCCCCTTAGTCTCTGCCGCTGAGAAAAATTGGCAACAAGCCTTACCTATCCCCACAAAGCCCAGCTTGAGTAAATTAGCCAGTTATCAGCAGGATTTATTCCAGTATTTTTTACGCCATTCGTTGCAGGGTAAAGGTCAGCAGGCTTTTCAAAAAGTTAGTCAGCGTGTGGCGAATAATATTACTTGGCGCAATCGAAAAGGGGGTAATGCTTATCTCGCTGCCTATGAACGCTCCTATCCTTTTATTAAGAAGGTCGATCTACAGCAAATGCCTGCGATTATTCTGCTCATTCCCTATTTGGAATCTCAATGGCAAGGCGGCCGTGGTGATCCTGCGGGGGATTATGGTTATTGGCAAATGATACCGGAAGTAGTTAATGAGCTACGTACTTTAGACCATGCGCCTAATGCCATTAAAAAATCCAGTGCCAATACCATTCGAAGTAAAGCCACCCTCAGCACGCAAGCTGCCCAACTCCATTTACGTCGCTATTATTTTTATTTTGCTAAAGTGGCTCGCTATTCAGAAACAGATGCTTGGCTACTGACCATTACGGCTTATAACTGGGGAGCGGGCAATGTCAAACGCTTACTTGCTGATTTAGAGGCCAAAGGTATTAAGGCGAATTACTCAAATTTTTATCAAGCTTTATATAAAAAGCAACGCGCTAACCCTGCTGATATTTCCCTACGGGCAGCAGTCGAATATGTGCCTAGCCTTGGACATATTGCGCAGATGCTGGATGCAACTTACTAAACCGATGCAAACATTAATTTTAGGGGGCGCTCGCTCTGGCAAGAGTCGCTATGCTGAACAATTAGCACAGCAAAGCCAAAAGACAGTGATCTATATTGCAACAGCGGAAGCTCAAGACCCTGAAATGCAGATCCGCATTACTCACCATCAAGCCAGTCGCCCGGCTGAATGGCTGACACTAGAAGAACCGCTGGCATTAGCAACTACCCTTGAGACTTATGCTCAGCCAGAATGCCTGCTATTAGTGGACTGTTTAACTTTGTGGCTCAGCAATTTGCTTAGTCTAGATCAGGAGCAACGCTTAAACCATGAGCTACAAGCCTTATATAACGTATTACCTCGACTACAGGGCGAATTACTATTGGTCAGCAATGAAACGGGCTTGGGTATCGTACCGATGGGCGAACTAACCCGTCGTTATGTGGACGAAGCGGGGCGAATGCACCAATATTTAGCTACCCAAATGCAGCGAGTTATTTTTATGATTGCGGGTTTACCACAGGTATTGAAAGCACCTTCTTAGACATCGCTAGGCTAGCTTACATTAAAACTATAGCGCGTCAGCTGTCGATATACCTGCTCTGGCCAAAGCTCAGCACTTGGGAAATGAGCATGATTGGGGGCATCTGGCCAAGCTTGCGGTTCTAAAGCTAAGCCTGCATAAGCTGCATAGCCACCGTCTAAATATTGCCCATCATAAAACTGCAAGCCCGGCTCAGTTGTTGCTAACTGCATACTTACAGATTGCCCGCGTAAAACAGCAACCGGCCTTAAAGCTTGGGAGCGATAGTTTGTACAAAAATTGTGATCATAATGGCTTTGCTGCCAATCAATCGACTTTAGCTCCCGAAAATCAAAAGCCGTACCTTCCACTCTAGCAATCTCCCCTGTGGGAATCGCCTCTGTGTCTACCGGTAAATAATAATCTGCATCAATTTGTAATTGATGATTTTGAATACTACCCGCGCCATCCAAATTGAAATAACTGTGATGCGCAAAATTACAGAGCGTCGCTGCAGTAGTAGTAGCAGTAAATTCGACTTCTAAACTGGCCTCTGCCAATAAACGATACTGGAGGATTACCGTTAATGTCCCTGGAAATCCCATCTGTCCATCTGCTAAATTAAGCGCTAGGCTTAAAGTAGACGATGTGTGAGCGATCACCGTCCACACTTGCTGATCAGTGCCGACCCTGCCGCCATGCAATAAATGCTTACCTAAAAAATTGCGATCCAGTTGATAAATCTGCCCTGCGATTTTAGCTCGCCCCTGTGCAATGCGATTGGCAAAGCGTCCCACATTACCACCGATATAGGCTTTAGAATTCAGATAGCCCTGCAAATCCGTAAAACCTAAGACGAGCGAATAGGGCACACCCGCCAAATACAAATCCTGTAAAACACCACCCCAAGTTAAAATATGCGCGGTTAAGCCCCCACCTATTAACTCAAAGCGCTGGATAACCTCACCTTCTGGACTCAGCCCAAAACTTTGCATTGCTCCCTCCCCCCCCTGCCTGCCTAAGCAGCAGTAACTAATGGCTAATCTAATGCCGTAATGGCTAGCACTTGATACATATTTAACGCACCAACGCTAAGATTTGCTCTATTTGCAAATTAGCCTCTAAAGTATCCGCTAGACGCTCCAATTGCTGCTCACGAATCGCATTAATATCCACCGTTTGCTCAACCGCTAAACCCGCCCAAGTTAAGAGCGCCGTGAGTGCAGCGGGGTGATCAAATAAACCATGCAAATAGCTTGCGAAGATTTGTCCATCGGCTGACAGCGCACCTTCGGGTTCATTATCTAAATAAGTTGCTGGCTGATCCAAAGCTTTGCCTATGCTCATACCACAATGAATTTCATAACCTTGCACAGTAATTCTTGGATCAAAGGCTAAAACCCCTTGGCGATTAATCAATTGCTTACTCGGATGCAAAACAGTTTCTAAGGCCAGTAACCCTAAACCCTGATGATAAGCCTCCCCGCCTTCAATCCCATGAGGGTCATAAATACTCGTGCCTAGCATTTGTAGGCCACCGCAAATGCCAATCAGCTTACCGCCATAGCGCAGATGTTTTTGAATAGCCGCCTCCCAACCTTGGGATTTCAACCATTTCAAATCAAAGCCTGTA
>JBJOOT010000053.1:0-19691 GCA_046051185.1 Pseudomonadota bacterium
ATTAAATCACCGACATTGACGGAAGAAGGTGCTGGTTTAGGCGGCAATACGCCAAAGTCAATCGTTAAATTCGAGCGCTCATCCGGTGTACCAACGCCATCCTCACCTGCGACACCCGTCACCGTGGGTGTTTCTTGAGTCGGTTCATCCGCTGCTAAACTGACTAAACTTGAACATAAGCCCGCTGTAGTTATATCCGTGCCATTGTCATTATTATCCACATTGAGATTAGCATCGGCCTCATTCCCCCCTGTACTAGCGGTATAACCGAGTAATAAGGATTTGGCGGTGAAATTAGCGGCCGTCAAGCAAACCTGATAATTACCTGCGGCTAAGCCACTGAATAAGTAGTAGCCATTCTGGGTGGTGGCAGTTTGTAATGTAACTCCTTTATCATCACGCAGTTCGACTTGAACACCATTTATAACAGCAGCCTCGCCTAGATCACGCTTACCATTATTAGCATTCGCAGTGACTCCTGCACCGTCATCGACCCACACTTGATTCCCAATACTATACAAGGGCGTTTTTGACTTATAGAAACCACAATCGACAGTCATATTCCCATTTGCATCATCACCATCGGTGGTAGGTTCACCACCCGCCGTTAAGCTAATGGCGAGAGTCTGCGCACCACTGCTATTGGCTACACAGTTATTATCAGTATCACTCGTATCGGTATTAGCATCTGTGCCACCGGAAGTCACCACATAGCCTGCAGGTGGAACCACTTTAACGATATAATCGCCTTCAGGCAGGTTGGTAAACTGATAAGTGCCGTTCGCAGCAATCGTTTGTGTAGCGACCACTAAATTATCCAAATCACGTGCGGCCGTACCATCAGCTTTTAGTAGGCTGACCATCGCCCCTACTAAGCCGTATTCACCTTTTGACTGCTGACCATCTTCATTGCCATCCAGCCAGATCAAATTCCCAAGGCTGAGTGGTGTTTTCGTGAGTTTGCCAATCGTGACTTGATAATCTTCAACCTCACCATCAGCAGCCTCACCCGTAATGCCATCTCCGCCTAAACTGGAACAACGGAAACGTGCATAACTCGTCCCTTCTTTTGCAAAAGAGGGAACATTAACACTGAGTTTATTAATCCCTGCTGCCAACGGAGTATTCGTCATGATCTGCTCGGCAGGCCCAGTCCAACTCCCATCGCCATTCCAGTCAATCCAAGCATTCAGCTTACACGCACTACTGGCCACAACATCTACAGCTACCCCCGTTGCATTGGGTGTCAAGCTACCAATCGTGACTCCATCCTCGTCATCTGGGTTAGTACAGTTTCCATAAGAGGGCGTACCATTCGAACTATCATCTTTAGTCGCCATGCCGACTAAAGCACCGCCATCTGCCATGAAACCAGGATCACTATCGACACAGCTACCTAAAAATACGCCCGTACCTAATTGATGACGCGCACCATTACTCGCCGTTAGCGAAGGATAGAAAGGATCAGGGGCATCCCCATAATCAAAAGGGATTAGCAATTTAATACAAGACTCATCATCCTCAACGGGTGTACCTGTCATGCGATTACCAGGGGTAGAGTCAATATCGGTACCGTCTGCTTTAATGACTTGCGTACAGTTGGTAATGGTCTCACTCGCTTGTACGCTGGAAAGCACGGCCAGCAAGCTGAGCATAGATATGCTTAAAGGGAGCTTTGTTATTTTCATCATTAATGCCCTGGCACTTGTTGTAATTTGATGTCTGCTAAATACTGTCTTAAAAAAATAAACGGTGGATCAAAATAAAATCATAAATCAAAATAAAAATACATCTAAAAGCCGAAGCAGCAAGCTGCCTCGGCCTCGTTCAGTTAAAGAGCGCTTACTTTACAGTAGCGGTAATGACTAAGGCTTTATTCGCACCATTAGCCAAATCACCCACACTCCAAACACCACCAGCCGTGTCGAAAGCACCATTTGAATCATCGCTCACATAGGTCAAGCTGCTAGGTAAGACATCGGCAACTTTCACATTAGTAGCATTATCAGGGCCTTTGTTAGTGACCGTTAAGGTGTACTTCACGGTATCACCACGACGTGCTGTGGATTTATCCAGCGTTTTGGTCAACTCAAGGTCAACAGTCGGTGCAACCGTCACTTTAGCTGTGTCATGATCATCTTCATCATTACCACTATTGTCCGTGACATCATCGACAATACCCGTTTCATTCGCTGGGTTGGTGTCTGCAGTAGAGTCTATATCGGTAGCCGCCGCACCTTTATCATCTTTAGCAGAGCTAATTTCAGCCGCATTCACTAAATCACCCGCAGCTGTTTTGCTATCGATGATCAATTTAATATCAACTGTAGTCGTTGCTCCCGCTGCTAAGGTCGCAATCGTCGTCGAAGCGGTCGCACCATTCACAGTCCACTTTGTATCGGTTGGATCAACCGTCATACCCGTAGGAATATAATCGGTAATCACAATAGCTTGAGCATCGACCGTACCTTGATTGAGGACTTCAATCGTATAAGTCACGGTGTCGCCCGCTTTAACTGTGGCAGCTTGACCCGCTTTAGGCTTCTTAGTTAAGGCTAAGTCAAACTGTGGTTTAGCGACGAAACTCACTTTGTAGTCTTCAACCTCACCATCGGTTGCGACCCCATTTGGATTAGAAGCGGTCAAAGTATCGGTGCTTAAGCGGCAACGAGCATAGCTACTACCCTTAGTATCTGCCGTAGCAGTAGCTGGTACTTGTGGCATCACTATATCTAAAGCCGCCGCATTAGTTCCCGCAGGTACAGCCACTGCACCAGACTCAGTGCCATCCGTTGCAAATTTGCCGTCACCGTTATAGTCAATCCAGCACACTAAAGTACCGGCTTTAGCCGTAGTATTCGTTGCATTCACACTTAAAGTGAGAGCCTGACCATCGGTTAGAGCGGGAATATTCACGCCATCTTCATCGGTGCCATCTAAAGCAGCGGCCGCATCGGGCTGGCCATCCACTTCGTCGTCAATATTCGCACCTAGTTTTAAGCCCGGAATGATCTCATGCAAAGCGCCACTACTGGCTGCTAAAGTACCATAAGAATCGGGAGCATCACCTAAGTCATACACAGATTGCACGGTTAATGCCACGCAAGCCTCATCATCTTCCTTAGCATCCCCTACCAACATAGGGTTACTCCACACCGCATTATTCACTGTGGAGTCACTATCACTTTCTGTCATAGCACTGACTTGCGCACAGTTAACGACTGAAGTACTAGCTGCCCACGAAGATTCAGCGGCTGCTAAAACGCCAACTGCACAAAAGGTCAGTAATAAGCGTTTAGATGGTTTTATTGTTTTCATAATTCTCGTACCCTTTTTGTTATTAGCGTTCTAACCACATTAATTTTTTATTGAATAGTTGCTGTAATTGTTAATTGTTTGCTGCTTAACCCTGCTACATTACCTAATGTCCAATCCCCCGTTATCGTATCGTAACTACCCTCCCCATTTTGACTGATATAAGTCATTTGTGCGGGCAAAATATCTTTTATGATCACATTACTTGCTGCTGTCGTCGATTCATTGGTGAGCGTTAAGGTATAGGTAATCGTTTCACCACGTTTTGCGGTCAATTTATCAACGGTTTTAACCAACTTAAGATCAGGTAAAACCGCCTCGGTATAACCGACGTCAAAACTATAATTATTAGCCCCAACCGTTGGCAGATCAGCGGTGGATACCGATACCTCACCAGTCGCCGCTGCATTAGAATCTAGCTCAGGATTGCCCCCAAGCTGAGCGGTTGTCAAAGCATAATCTTTACCACTGACCGTCACTGTTGTAGGAAAACTTAGTGTGTATGCGGTATTGGGTACTAAACTTGTTAAACCATAAATTTGGCTGCTGGTTGAAATACCTGCTGCACTACTAAACACATAAGAACCATCCGCACTGGTTGTTAGATTTGCGATTTCAGTAGTACCTTGCATTAATTTCACTGCCACACCCGCAATACCCAGCTCATCAGCATCTTGAATACCATCCTTATCGGTATCCAACCAGATTCGATTTCCTATTTCGATAGGCGGTAACTCATTCAGGAGTTCAAGATCCCCCATGCCATTTGACTTCCCTAATCGGTCGGTAATATATAAATCTTGGGTCAATGCCCCTGTGGTATTACTTAACCAAGCAACCCCACTCGTCCAAGCCATCCCTTTAGGATTCATGGTCCCCATCGTCACTTTGTCACTACCGGGCAATAAGGCGAGTCCACCTTGGGATTTTTCCTTATGATCATCCTCGATGGGAGTGGTATTGCCTGTCCACCACTGAATTCTTTGGGTATCACCTAGGTAAAATTCGCCCCCATTAGGCCCTTGGTTATTCCCAGCACCACTCGTAGTATTGACACCATCGGAAGCATTACTTTCTAAACTATAAGTCCCTGTCAGAGCATCATAAGAAGCGCGTAAAATCTCCCCTGCCGTAGTGACTTCTTCATTGTCATTACTATAAGGCTGGTAATTATTATGTCCCCGCTGATGGCCTGTCCGATCAGCAAAACCCATAATAAGTGCCCCATTCACATCTATTTCTAAGTCTGTCAACATGGGCTGCATCGGTGCACTTGTATTATAGGGATCATTCAGCCATGCTCTCCATTGACTAGGCGAGCCATAGATATGCCCTTTGTTATAATTGCCAAAGCTAAAAATGATACTATTCGCCCCCGTCTGTGGGTTCATTTTGATAATTTGGAAAGCTACATCCGCTTTATTAGCGGATACTGAGCCATCACACAAAGAACCGATATAAAGCTCATTACGGTAATATTTTAAAGCAAATGGCTGAAATTCCCCCCCTGTGCAAGTCGGAGCTGTCATCGTAAATTCTTGCAACTGAGCTGCCGTGGGTATTTGCGGATTTTGCGGATTTTGCAGATCAATCCTGACTACAGTTTTCTTATATAGATTGGTAACAAATAGATAACGACCGTCTTCCGACAAGTCCAAATCCCCTAAACTGACTCGCCCCACTTGCTCAAAAGCACTAGGGTCATTGGTAGGTTCAGAATAACTCCATGACAAACCACGAGCGTCATTACTTTTTACATGCAAAGCGTGACTCGTATTAGGATTATTGGTTTGAATACCCAAACTATCCAAATCAACTAAAGGGGTAACCGTGGTATTTGGAAAAGTCCCAGCAGGATCAATCATATAAAGACCGCCACTGCCTAGAGTACCTAAACCAGAATGACGCTTAAGGAAAGCCGCTGTAAAAATCTTTTTACTATAAGGTGAGTAGGCCAGTCCAAATACCGTACCTACTTGCTTATTAGCTACCAAATAACTCGCACCATCAGGCAGCTCATTTTTGATTGTCCCATCCGGGTTGGTTTTGTAATTGCGATTGCTATAGTTAAAAAGTGTGATGACAGGCTGAGTCGGTGCTGAACCTGCCCCTGCATTGACCAGTGGATGTCCACCTACATAATGAGAGGCGACCACTAAAGGATCTGGCTTACCAACATAATCCGTCGGATAATTCAAAGCAAGGCTAACGGCACTAGCAGGTGCACTGACAAACTGTACACTTGGCTTACTTCCTACCGTCGGGTAATAACCCGTAGGGAGAGTACTGAACTCAACCCGTACAGCACCAGTAACCCCTGCAAGGGTATAACTACCATTTGTGGCGGTAGTTGTAGACCCTAATGCACCCGTTACTCCATAGGCTGTGACAGTGACACCCGCAATACCTAACTCATTAAAAGTTGCGGTATTATCTTGCGAACCATTCGCATTGAAATCACGGAAAACAACACCCGAAATATCTGCAAACACCAGCTGGGGTAACAGCAATACACCACCCAACACCCCTGACCAGCCTTGTTTACTCACTGCCATTTAGCTAACCCGAATCCTTGTTTAAACCTTGTTTTAATACTGTGTAAATTTTTTATTATTGACTCAGCTTAGTTAAGCTTAACGAGTAAATTGATATAAATAAATTATTTTTTTAATAAATTTTATTTATAAATTAGAACAGATTATCCATAACTCTGGCTGAATATAGCCTCCTCCAGTTAATTGATAATCGCCTCAATCACTAAACTCGCCGCAGCACCCTTCGCCAAGCTGCCCACTGTCCAAAGCCCAGTCCCTGCATCATAATTGCCTTGGCTTGCTTGGTGGTTGATATAGCGTATGCCTGTTGGTAACTGCTCTAATACCTCAAGCCCTGTCGCTGCCGCTGCGCTCTGATTCGTCACGGTGAGGGTATAACGAATCGTCTCACCACGCTTGCTAGTCTGTTTATCTACGACTTTAGTCAGCTCGACATCGGCTAAAGGACGATAGCCCACATCGAATGAATGATTGTTCGCACCCGCTATCGGAATATCCTTGGGTAAGATGACGACCTCTCCCGATAAAAGTGCATTGGAATCAAGCTGTGAATCTGAACCTGCCATTGGAATAGTCAGCTGATAGGAAGAACCCGCAATCGTCATCGTACTAGGAAATTTAATGGTATAGGGTAAATTAGGTTGAAGTTGAGTCAGCCCATAAATTTTACTGGCCGTGGATGAACCTGTCGCATTACTGAAATAATATGTACCATCATCCGCCGTGGTCGCACTGGCAAGCTCGGTTGTTCCCGAAAATAATTTAACTGGAATGCCCGCTAAACCCATTTCCCCGGCATCTTGAAGACCATCCCCATCCTCATCCGCCCACACCCGATTACCGATTTCTAAGGGGGCAACATCCAGCAATAGCTCTAGATCACCTAAACCGCTGGTCTTACCAAAATAACCACCATCTCCCCCACCATTCGAACCATCCCCTGATCCACGGAAAATTTGATAAGGCATACTCTGAGCGCCATTAGCTGGATTAAGGTGGATAGTACCGCCACTAATTAAGTCTTGCGGATCAGCCAAAGTTGCAATCATCCCTCGGCCTGGAACAATCGCGAGGCTACCTAGTGCATTAATTACAGCCTGCCCACCATAAGTAGCTAAAATATCGCGCATATCAAAGAAATGACCACCGCCTGGGCCTGCCTGTGTTGTCACATTATAATTAGGCAAAGCCCCGACAACGCCACCACAGCTACCATTATTTTCGAGCGTCCAAGTCGTACCACTCCAACAGGCTTTCAAAACATGACTCACTGAGGGACTACTCCCTCCAGGGATATATCCAATTTCCCAAGCACGATTACGGAAGGCTAAGATCATATCTTTACCGTCAAAAACCAAATCTGAAAGTAAAGGTTGATAAGTACTCACCGACTGAGCCGCATAACCCGACATCAGCATATCACTCCAATTACCCCAGAAACTTTGGCTATTAATAAGTAAACTGAAATTCAAAACCTCTGAAAAACCACCGCTCCCATCGTATTTGAGTATGCTTGCACTAGGACCTGAGGAAGTGGCTGATTCATTGCTACAAACCGTGCCTACATATAAAGTATTGGCTTCATCCATACCTAAAGCAAACGGACGAAAATCATTCTCAGGGCAAGTCGTCGGACGAGTGATTAAGCCTAGATCCGTGACAGTATTCGTCGTCTGGGTAGAAATCGCATATAGATGACGATCACTGAGATTCACCACATAAAGCCATTGACCATCCGCCGACATTTCCAAATCACCGAGTGAACTTTTCCCTACACTTGTTACTGAGGCCGTATCGTAATTAATCGTTGTATAATCGCCAGTAAAATCATGAGCATCAATACCTGCATTAGGCACAATGGCATGGGTTGCCACCGTACCATTACTATCAATACTATAGATAGCGCCTAAGCCACTAGGGCCAAAGCCTACCGCTCGCTTAGCATAGGCCGCCACAAATAAACGTTTCGTTTCACGATGAAAAGCCGCACCTGAAGTTGAACCTATTTGTGCATGCGTCGCTAAGGAGGTGGGGGGAATATAACTTGGATGACTTGGCCGACCCGTTGCCGTGAAGGGAAACTTAACCAAGGCAGCATAAGCTCGATAATCTTTGCCTGAGGCCACAGCTTGATTGCTTGGCCCCACGATAGCAACCGGGGTTGAGACCGAAATGGTCGAAGTTTCTTGAGAATAATCTAAGGGGTTGTTTACCCCCAAATCAATACCTGTTGACCCATCTTTAGCAAACTGTATGGATGTACCGCCAGCTACACTCGGCTTCAACCAAGTTTCAGTCCAAGAAAACTCTACCCGATAATCAACACCAGCACTTAAACCCGTTAAGGTATAACTACCATCAGCGGCTGAAGTGGCCGTTGTACCGACTTGGGTACCCGTCGAATCAAAGGCTTTAACTGTAATACCCGCCATCCCTATCTCAGTTAGGCCGACACCATTATCAAAATAGCCATTACTATTAAAATCACGGAAAACCTTGCCACTAATATCGGCATAAGCATTGGACATCGAAGTGAGCACCAAACAAGCAACTATTAAACTCCAATACTGACACGAACCGCTCCAACGCATGCCTAAGCCCTCTTTTATTATTATAACTTATAAATCAAATAAATTTATACTATCACTATTTTAATACAAAATCTCAGGCAAAAGCTATTTTTTAAGCAGCCTCAAATATCTGATCTTAAGAATTAGTTAGCTTTAACTTTGAGTATCAAGGTTGCACTACTGTGGGCGGCTAAGGTTCCAACATCCCATTCACTGCCCGTAAAACTCCCTTGACTAAATATTACTTCCACAAAGCTAACGTCTGTTGGTAGCTTATCAGTCACTTTCACCCCAGTTGCGGCTTGACTACTTTGGTTACTGAGCGTCAAGGTATAAGTCACTAGCTCACCACGCTTGACGGTAGATTTGTCCACCACTTTAGTTAGCTCAAGATCGGCTAAAGGACGATAGCCCACATCGAATGAATGATTGTTCGCACCCGCCATCGGAATATCCTTGGGTAAGATGACGATCTCTCCCGATAAGAGTGCATTGGAATCAAGCTGTGAATCTGAACCTGCCATTGAAACAGTCAACTGATAAGGAGAACCCGCAATCGTCGTCGTGCTAGGCAATTTAATGGTATAGGGTAAATTAGGTTGAAGTTGAGTGACTCCATAAATTTTACTGGCTGTGGATAACCCGGTCGCATTACTGAAATAATACGTACCATCATCTGCGGTGGTTGCACTGGCAAGCTCGGTTGTTCCCGAAAATAACTTAACCGGAATGCCTGCTAAGCCCTTTTCCCCAGCATCTTGAAGACCATCCCCATCCTCATCCGCCCACACCCGATTACCAATCTCTAAGGGGGCAGCATCCAGCAATAGCTCTAGATCGCCTAAACCTACCAACTTACCCATTGTTTCTGGTGTATAAGAAACCCCTGTTTGTGTAGCATAGACGAAATAACGGTTATCATCGCCCCCCGTTTGATTATTGAGCCAGTACAAGCCTCCTTGATGGAAGCCTTTAGGATCAAAACCGTTACTCACCAACTGCCCTGAACCCGCTAAAAAGGTCAAACCACCTTGAGCTGTCTCATTGAAAGCAATTTTCTCATTAGGTAATGGACCATAATCTCCCCAATAATACTCATCATGTGTTTTTACGGTACTAGGAATACTCGTGGCACAAGCGCTTGCTCCCCCCTCCAGATAAGTGCTGCCCGCCTTACAAAAGCGTAATACATCACCTGCTCCGGCCATATCACTGAGATTCGTATCGGCACAATCTAAAGAATTATAATTATTTGAGCCTGACATCATGGTGACACGATCCAGCACTCCCACCATTAACGAACCATCTAGATCAAACTCAATACTAGTCAGTAAAGGTGAACTGGTCAGGTAATTTTGCCAACCGTACCAAAATGAATTTACGCTCTCCCCATAGTTAGCACGCGGCGTATTAAAGCGGAAAGAATGCTCCACCGCAAAACCTGCAGTGGTATTTGCAGGATCAAAGCGCAATACATAGCCAGCTAACTCTTCTGTACCGAGATTAGTGCCAGAAGCATCACAGGATGCTCCGACATAGACCTTCGCTTGATGGTATTTGACCGCCCAAGGCCGTAATATCCCACTTTGACAAGAGACATCCGCAGGCAATTCGATACTGTATCCTCCTAAAACATCGGCTGTGGTGGGCGTTGTGGCTGGGTTCATATTCTGGATACCATATAATTTACGATCCGCCATATTCACTAGCCATAAACGGTTATGGTCGTTATCCATACTAATCCCCCCGATCCCAAGCGCTCCCACTTGTTGAGTGGCGGCAATATCATGCGCAGGCTGATCAATACTACTAGCCAAGCTATTACACACTGAGCTATCACGCGGATCATCGCCGACTGGAATGCCAATGCTTTTAACATCAAGATAATCCAACGAACCCACACTAGGATTTGAGGGATTACTCATATCCACCTTGTAAATACCGCCGATCCCTAAAGGCCCAAGACCAGTAAAGCGTCGAATTACTGCCGAAGTATACAAAGTTTTATAATCACGTTGATAAGCAACCCCCCAAGTAGCACCGGTTTGCCCCATCGTGGCTTTCGCTACTGGGGCTGGCGTTTGCAATGATTCTGTGCTTTGAGCCTTAAACGGAATCACTAATAAACTAGGACGGTCACTCGTGCCGGTTGCACTTGCACTACCATTGATATATTGAGGTACCACTAAATAAGGATTATCTGTGTGTGAATACTCATTCGGATCAGCAACCGCTAAATCGACACCGGTTGCTCCATCCTTTACAAACTGCACTGAGCTTCCCCCTGCAACCCCAGCCTGCAACCAAGCTTCAGTCCAAGAAAACTCTACTCGATAATCTGCACCTGTACTTAGCCCCGTTAAGGTATAACTCCCATCTGCGGCTGAAGTAGCTGTTGTACCGACTTGGACACCCGTCGAATCAAAGGCCTTAATCGTAATACCTGCCATCCCTACTTCGGTGAGGCTAGCACTACTATCCAAACTTCCACTGCTATTCAAGTCACGGAAAACTTTACCGCTAATATCAGCGTAAGCATTAGACATCGAAGTGAGCACCAAACAAACAACTATTAAACCCCAATACTGACGCGAACTGCTCCAATGCATGCCTAAGCCCTTTATTTATTATAATATTTTATAGATTTGAAAAATTTATAATGTCATTATTTTAATACAAGAGTGCTAGCAACTGCTATTTTTTAAGCAGTTTCTGGCAGCTCATCTTAAGATTAGTCAACCTTTACTTTGATTATCAAGGTTGCGCTACTATTGGCAGCTAGCGTTCCCACTTCCCATTCATTGCCTGTAAAACTCCCTTGACTAGGTATCACTTCCACAAAGCTAACTCCCGTCGGTAAATTGTCGGTCAGTTTTACTCCCGTTGCAGTTCGATTGCTTTGATTACTGAGTGTCAATGTGTAAGTCACTAGTTCACCCCGCTTGACACTAGGTTTGTCTACTAATTTAGTTAAGGCAATATCCACTTTCGGAACAATGAAGCCTAGATCTAAGGTCATATTACCATTCAGATCATCGCTATTATCTTGGGCATCGCCGAGTGCTCCGCCCCCTTCAGTAGGCTCACTTCCCACCGCCAATGTTATAGAAGCAGACTCAAAACTACCCGCTACCACTTCAGTCGCAATATTAGAATCATCTTCGATATTATTATCGGCCGTCGTATTTTGAATTAAGCTTGGAACATATCCAGACGGTGGCTTCACTCGTACACGATAGATCCCTGCTGGTAAGTTATTGAAATAATAAAGACCATCTGCAGTAGTGATCGTATTGGCAACAGCCTTACCATTCGTTTCGGTTGCTGCTTGAAAAGTTCCTGTACCGTTATCAACCCATAAAGAAACCTCTGCACCGGCAAGCCCCGCTTCACCTGCATCTTGGATACCATCATTATCCACATCATGCCAAACGATAGAACCCAAACTAGTCATTAGAGGTTTGGAACAGGCACTCAGAATATCGACATCCCCCATACTACCCTTATCTTCTGCTTCGCCAGCCCCGATTCCGCCATCAATATCCACAAAATAATCATCCCATCCCAAACTACCGGAGGTCGTACCTGTCAAGGGTGTTATTTGCAATCCATAAACAAACACATTGTTATCTGAGGAAAAAATTAAACCATCCCCCATCAATACCATTGAATCTTCACAAGCCTCATTGGTCGGATCAGAGCTGCCATAATTATTGTAGCCATACGATACCCCACCCGTTGAGTTCATCTTACCGCCGATTTGGCCGACATGGATGTGTCCATCATTATTTTCTAAAGCGGTATTGACCACCCAATTACCTGTTTCGCCAACCCACTCCCGCGCTCCGCTATAATGAGCCAGCCTTTTTAATTGCACAGGATGAATGGTGGTAGGTGCTGCCAACATACGTTTACCTGTACTATCAAAGGCGAGGTCAGTAATCTCTAGTGCAGCATCATTACCCCACCATTCTGCCCGCGTAAATGTGGTTTCCTTACGCGCCCCCGTCGCATCTACATTGCCATCACTCAATAATGGAGCTGACCAAATTTCACTCACTAAACTTGTCGCAATCACATAATACAAACGATTTTCTACAGGATTATACTGTACAGCCGTCACACGTCGCCCTATCGCAGTAAAACCAGCACTTCCATCATCGGCAATGCTAGGGTTAGTCACTTGAACACCATGATCAAATGCCTGAACAGTCGCTCCAGTGGCTAAATTGACAACATAAATCTTGCCATCTTCATAGTTGGAGACATACAAACGGCGCACACTAGGAGCTATCGCCAACTGCCCTAAACCTGCATAACGTGTATAACCACCATAGTCAAAAGCTAAGCTAGGCAATTGAGTCAGTACAGATACAGCGCCAGTCGTACCACTAATCTTAAATAGAGCACCGTAACCCGTCGTCAATGCACCAGGAATCATATTGAAATTAAGCTCCTTCATATACAAACTAGAGGAACTAGCTACATAAATATCGGGAGGGGACACACTATGATCCACCGCAAGACCAAATATTTCCCCCATCGATTGAGCCGTCCATGCAGGATTGCTATAACGGTTCACATTCCAAGGAACACCAAACCCAGCCCCATTGCCAACAGGATCACGAATATCCATGATATTCATCACCATACCCTCAGGCTTTGGGGTAGCCGTATTGAAATCAGAACCTGAAAAACGAGTAGTGACGGCTTGCCCTGGCAATAAAGGCAGATCAGCGATCGCCAAGCTAGCTGCTAAGGTATTGACTACCAACAAGATACTAAGCAATAAGACAGAGGATAAACTGCGAAAAAAATAATCTAGGCATAAGCAGACACGACGACTGCTAGTCCTCCAGAATTGTTTATTCATACAAGCAGTCCACTATTAATGAATTTTATTCTTAAATTTTTTTTATAGATAAGCAGCATAGGTAAAGATACCTAAATAATGACTGAACAAACCTCTCATTTATCCAAGCTATAGTTATATTTTGTCTATTTTTTAAGCTTACTCTGATTACTCACTGGTCTCTAACTTAGCCCTTATAAATTGCCATTGATCCTGTGCTAGATCATATTTAAAGTCGTACACCCGTTGGCGCGGGTTATTAGCCGCCATCAAATGAAAACCAAATTCAGTTTCTTTGAGCCGCATTACATACTGCCCCTGCTCAAATCCAAAATTAAACTTGCGCACATTGGTTGTATTGCCATCCGGTAAACTTGCTAACGCAAGCTCATGCCGTATCTCGGATGTAAAGCGCCCCTTATTATCTAATGCCACCGAGGCTACATCCGAGGAACGTGCAGCCCCCCAATATAAGCGTTTGTACTTCACACCATTAAAAACACCAATACCAATAGCATCGGTATTTTCCAACTGACTCACAAACTGCTTGCTGGCAATATCAATCTGATAAATACGCCCTAACGCTTGGCGTGGTGCAGAACCTGCTAATGAACTAGCATATAAGCTATGGGTATCACAATCGTAAGCTAGCCCCATTACCCCAAAGGGATTCGCTGCTGATGGTTCTGCTGCTGCAGGTAATTCCAACCACAAAGCCATTTCACCGGTTTTGGCATCTATCCGGTAAATTCGGTTTTGTAAAGCAGGAGGATTATCTTTTAAACTCACATCGGGGGTAGGTGCCACATAAATATAACCCTCACGGTCACGAGCAAATGCCCCTACATGCCCTGCATCATCCCAACTGGGGTGTTGCCATGCCTTGCCAGTTTTGAGTTGAACTAAGCGAATCCCCATATAGCCGCGCTGCTGGCTATCCAAAGCAACCTGCTGCCCAAGTCCGGTTTTGGCAATAAAGGGGGAAAGAATACGGCAAGCATCAACTACCCCTGGTTTAAAATCCCCCATATCCGGCTGACCACAAGCACTCAAACCTAGGCTGATCAACAATAGACTAATCATTCGTATTGCTAAGGCTTTGTAACTCATGAAGCCTCCTTAATTGGCACAAACATCGGTCCAGACCAGCATGGCCAAATCTCAACTGCTTGTACACCATCTTTCACTCGAGTATCTGCCCAGCAATATTCACTGCCCGCATTACCCTCATTTTTTATCTGTGGCACATACCAAAGAACTAGATCCTTATTTTGCAAAGGCTCAGCAGGCTCAATAAACTGCTCTGGCCCTTGTCGATAATCCGAATTACAGCAAGAACCTAAAGTCACTGTATCCTGCTCGCCCTCTTCCGGTTTATGGACACTTACATAACTAAAAGCATGATCTCCACGTCCATTATCATTAAATTGCCCCCGCCCCGGTTCTAAATAGTAGCCCTGTCCGTCTTTATTCGTAAAACGATATTGATAGCCTTCAGGCGTTAACTCAACTTGATCTTGTAAGCGCCATTGCTCTGTTTGAATTGGCGACCACGCTTTATCCTTCCACTCGGCCACCGCGTCCACACCCTCTTGCCCGACATCGAGATCAATTCGTACCACTGGCCGATACATCCCATCAGTGCCACAACCACGCCCAAAATCCGCTTGGGCTACCCGAAAACGTCCATCTTTATAAAACTCAAAGCGCTGTACATAGCGATAATTACACGGCGTTGGCCACGGTGGTTGACGAAAATCCTGTACGACGGCAAAACCAATAGTCTCTCCATTTTGGAGAATCGGCTCGGTCTTTGGTCCATCGTAAGCAATCACGACTGCTGAGCTAAACATAGGGCAACCAATCGCATCGCTATAGCCAAACCCCTCACGCGATGAATAACTGACATGCCAATCCAATAGTTTGACGTTTTTGAGGACTGGCTGACCTTGATAGCGAACATGAGTCAGTTGTAAACCGTCTGAGCCAGTCAGCACATACTCCATACTCCAATCGTCTTGGCTAAGCTGATTTACTTGCTCGCAATATTGATGAAAAGTAGCCTCATTCTCTAAACTGCGTTCGGTCACTATTGGCGGTGGGCCACTGGTACCCAAGTCTGTCCAGCGTGTACCGATCAACTTACCCTCGGTTAAATCTACAATAGCCCACAAAGCATCCTGCTCAAATACATAAGTAGGGGCTACACATAAATGATGCGAGCGCTCACACATCGAGTCATTGAGAGCGGTTTTAAACTCGGCTTTATCGGCTTTGATTTTTCCTGCTTGTTCTGCCAATACAGCTTTCACTTCCGGTGAAGCCTCAGCAATAGCCTTAGCCAGTTCAATTAAGCGGGGTGGTAAATCTGGTTGAGCATAATGTTGGCGACTAACACCCAGTACGCGCTGTTGAGTGAGATCAACAAAAATAATCAATGAACTATTATCAAAATGGCTATAAATCTCTACTCGATAACACTGCACTTGAGCGCAAGCCCCTGCTTTTCCATTAAAGTCTGCAGGCAAGGTTGGGCGTACCGACATCACCTCATTGCGCAACGCCTTACCTGATTTAGGATCATACAACGACTTTTGTACTTCAGGATGATTGACTGCTAACTGCTGTACCTGTTGAGCAGCACTATCCTTAAGCTCTTCGGTATTTAACAGCAAGACAGGAGGATGTGCTTGTAAAGCTAAAGCCACCCGCTGCTGATAATCTTGTAAAGGAATTAACGATGACAGTGCAGAAGAAGTTTGCGCAAGCTGCGCTGTACCTTGATGTTTATCTATTGCTGTGGGTAATTGCAGTATTTTTTGTTGTTCATTGCAAGCTGCTAAGCTCAAACCTAACAGCACCACGAACAGCCCCCTAAACCAAGAAATCATATTAGCCCCTTTATTATCTGAGGCTAATTATATCGGCTAAGACTAGCTTAATAAACTAACAGCAGCTCTTCTCAAGGTCTTAGGCTTTATCCTGATCTTGCTCATCGTCACGAAAACCGGCCATTAAATGTAAATGCAGATGGAAAATAACTTGTCCACCTTTTTCGCCGCAATTCATTAACACACGATAGCCATCACCATATCCGGCTTCAGCCGCGATCTGTTTAGCTGCTAGAAATAAACGTCCCACAAGTTCAGCATCATTTGCCTCGAGATCATTGATCGTTGCAATATGCTTACGAGGTACAATTAAAACATGCAAAGGTGCTTTCGGATAAATATCCTTAAATGCAATTAAATGCTCATCTTCATACACCTTCGTAGAAGGGATTTCGCCATCACGAATCCGACAAAACAAACAAGCCGCCATTAATATTTTCTCCGTCCTTCAAATGCATGCGATAGCGTACCACTATCGACATATTCAAGCTCACTCCCCATCGGCACACCATGCGCAATCCGACTGGTTGGAACTTGGCGTTTAGCTGCTAACTCACTAATATAATGAGCCGTAACTTCCCCCTCAACGGTTGGGTTTGTCGCTAAAATTAACTCTTGTACACTGCCCTCATCTAAACGCTGCTCAAGTCGATCTAAGCCAATAGCCTCAGGGCCAATTCCATCTAAAGGCGACAATCTGCCACCTAAGACGAAATAATAACCGCGATAAGCCGTCGCCTGCTCAATAGCAACCACATCTGAAGGATGCTCAACGACACATAAGAGGCTAGCATCCCGAGCAGGATTGCTACATAGGCGACAAATCGTTTGTTCTGTTAATGTCCGACAACGCTCGCAATGCTGAATATTTTGCATCGCCGCAGCCATCACTCGCGCCAAGCGCTCACCACTTTGACGATCATGTTCAAGCAAATGAAACGCCATTCGTTGAGCCGTGCGCGCCCCCACTCCGGGTAGGCAACGCAAAGCATCCACTAATTCTTTTAATAAAGAAGATTCGGACATCTAAGTTCCTAATCAGATTAAAAAGGCAATTTAAAGCCCGGTGGCAACTGCATGCCTGCGGTCGCATCGGTCATGTGCTCCCGAGTTGCCACTTCTAAACGCTGCACTGCATCATTAAAAGCAGCCGTGATTAAATCCTCTAGCATATCTTTATCATCAGCCAATAAAGACGGATCAATCGTTACTCGCTTACAGGCATGATTACCTGTAATCACAATCGACACCAAACCACCGCCGGATTGACCTGTCACTTCCATCAAAGCAATTTCTTGTTGAGCGCGTTGCATGTTTTCCTGCATCTTTTGCGCTTGTTTCATCAAATTGCCTAAACCACCTTTCATCATAATTTTATCCTCATTTCTTTGATTAATTGGATAGCATTTTACTCTATTTTTGCTCGTGCGTATGCGGGCGGATCGAACCTGCCACAATACTCGCCCCAAAATGCTCTTTTAAATGCAAGACGATAGGGTCTTGCTCAATAGCCTGTTCCGCTTGGCGTTGTTGCTCTTGACTAATGCGTAAGCGCCGTTTTTCTGGTGTATCGGCTAACTCAGAGCTTGGCTCTAAACTGACACGCAGTTCTCGCCCTAAAACCTTGGTTAAAGCGGCCGCGAGCTGCTCTTCCGTTCGACTGGTTTGTAAATTACTGGCACTACTATCCATCAATAAGTGCACCAGATTCCCATCAATCGCCTTCAATAAACAATGTTCTGCTAATTGCTGAGCCATTCCCCCTAAATGTAAACGCGGTAATAACTCATACCATTCATTGCTATCAAGTTCTGTAGTACTCGCCACCTTGGTTATGGAAGCCGAAGCCTCTACAGGTAAACTCTGATTGTTGGCAGCTTTAGACTCTAACTTTATGGCAGAGCTTACCGATGGTACAGCTGAACTGACTGAAGGCAAGTTGGCAGATAGAGGTTCTTCTGATTCTTTTGGTTCTAAGTTAGAGGGTGTTAGCTTTTTTTTTAGGGTAGACGAGGCTTTTGGATCATCCAAACGAAAAGCCAACATCCGCAAGAGCATCATTTCAAAACCACTACGCGGATCAGGATTTAAAGGAAGATCTCGCTTCCCATACAAAGCCATTTGATAAAATAGCTGCAAATCGGCCGGTGTCAATACATCAAGCAAGCCAACAAACTCATTGTCAGACCCTAGCGGCTGCGCAACTAATTGCGCAACAGCCAGCTCGTGTAATAAGGCAATCAAACTATCCGCAGCGGTATTAAAATCAGCCGATAATTGTGCCATTTGCTCAATAGTTGCGAATAACGCTTTCGCATCATTTTCCGCTAAGGCTTGTAGCAAACGATGCAAATGCTCACTCGGCAATAAACCCAACATATCCTGCACAGATTTATCATTAATCTGCCCAGCACCCGTCACAATAGCTTGGTCGGTTAAACTCAAAGCATCACGCATCGAGCCATCAGCTGCTTTAGCCAATAAATGAAGTGAGCTTGGTGTAAAGGCAATCTGTTCTTCAGTGAGTACATGTGTTAAATGTGAGCTAATCAGCTCTACAGGCATACGTTTGAGATTAAACTGTAAGCAACGTGACAGGACTGTTACAGGTAATTTTTGTGGATCAGTCGTTGCCAATAAAAATTTGACATGGGGGGGTGGCTCTTCCAATGTTTTTAACAAAGCATTGAAACTATGCCCAGAAAGCATATGCACTTCATCAATAAGATAGATTTTATAGCGACCGCGCGTCGGCGCATATTGGACATTATCGAGTAACTCTCGAGTATCCTCAACTTTAGTTCGCGAGGCAGCATCCACTTCTAACAGGTCAAGATGACGACCTTCGGCAATTTCAATACAACTATGACAAACACCACAAGGAGTCGCACTCACCCCAACTTGGCAATTCAGACATTTAGCAAAGATACGCGCAATAGTCGTTTTACCCACGCCACGAGTACCAGTAAATAAATAAGCATGATGTAAACGATTGGCCTCAAGTGCCGTCAATAAGGCACGCAGTACATGGGCTTGACCGACCATCTGTTGGAAGTTTTGTGGCCGCCATTTTCGCGCTAGTACCTGATAGCTCATGGGTTTATTTAGTTTCTTAGAGTGGAGGCAGCCCACACCAGCCACATCCCGGCGCCCGAATCAATCATTACCGCTGCTTCCTTCCGGACCTGACGGGGTTCACAATCTATCGTCGCGAGAGAACCAATGCAGGCTACCATTGCGAAGAGGAACGAATTATGACTAAAAAACACTTAGTGAACAAGTTTATTCACAGCTTTTAGTTTTTTATCGGATAAATGGGTATAAAACCCTACAAAATAAAAAAGCTCCCAGCTAGTTATACCTAGCAGGGAGCTTAGTGATAGGAGTTTGGCATTGACCTACTCTCACATGGGGAAACCCCACACTACCATCGGCGATGACACGTTTCACTTCTGAGTTCGAGATGGGATCAGGTGGTACCATGTCTCTATGGATGCCAAACAAACGG
>JBJOOT010000054.1:0-19678 GCA_046051185.1 Pseudomonadota bacterium
TTTGAATAAATTGATGTTGGCAATGAGTTAATTAAAGGTATAAAAAAGCCCTCTAATCATTGATAGATTAGAGGGCTGATCTTTTTAAAGTAAACAGCTATTGATGTTTAAACGTTATCATTCGCCACTTGATAATTATCTTCGACTTTCTCGCTAGCAATAAAGCGATAAGTGACCGCACCTAAAACACCACCAACAATCGGTGCGACCCAAAATAACCATAACTGTGCAATGGCCCAATCACCCACGAATAAAGCTACACCGGTGCTACGTGCAGGATTGACTGAAGTATTGGTAACTGGAATGCTAACTAAGTGGATTAAAGTCAAAGCTAAACCAATTGCAATCGGTGCAAAGCCTTTTGGAGCACGCTCATCGGTAGCACCCATAATAATGATCAGGAAGAACATGGTCATCACCACTTCAATCACTAAAGCAGAGACTAAAGAATAACCACCCGGTGAGTGCTCGCCATAACCATTAGAAGCAAAGCCTTTGGTAACATCAAAACCAGCAGCACCACTTGCAATGACATAGAGAACCGCAGCTGCTAATACTGCGCCTAAAACTTGGGCTGCAATATAAGGTGCCAGTTGGTTGGTAGGGAAACGACCACCCGCCCATAGGCCAATAGACACAGCAGGATTTAAGTGGCAGCCAGAAATATGTCCGATCGTATACGCCATAGTTAGAACGGTAAGGCCGAAGGCTAGGGACACTCCCAATAAACCAATGCCTACATCGGGAAAGGCCGCTGCCAAAACAGCACTGCCACAACCACCTAAAACTAACCAAAACGTGCCGATCAGCTCAGCCGCATAACGTTTCATAAGCAAGCTCCTTAGAGGATTTTTAATTAATTAAATTGTGGTGGAGTCACCACGAACTCTACGCCATAGTTGTTGTTGTTTGACGAATCGTCATCTGTATATAATATAGTCAGTCTAAAAAAACAAATTAAATTTGGCGTAAAAATGGCTTGGCAGCAGGGTTTGGTGGGGTTTTTTTAATGAAATCTTCACGAGATACAAATAGATACTTATAGCAGTGGAGTGAGTGTGAAAAATTCACAAAAGCTTCGAATATTTTACTTAAGTCGGCTAGGCTAGGGTTTGAACGGTCTTAAAACTTCAAGCTATTTTAGGATCAAGATGCATTTTTATTTCCCCATTGTTTTATTCATGCTGCATCCTAATCCTGAACTTATGAGGTTAAAGTGCTAAAGCCTAGCTTGCTAATAACTATAAGATAAATGGAGGTATTTTTGGCTTTGACGGTAGTAGATTGAGAATAAATGGTTATTGCTAGCTTGTTCTATTTTTCAAGCGGGAATAGATCTCAACAAGCTCTCCTGCAAGGAGGCCTGTTGAGGGTTAAATGATCAGTTTTAGTATTTAATAGGCTTAGAGGCGGAGGCTTCGCCTAAAGTAGTGGGGGCACTGATCGTTTGCTCAGTAAAATGCTCGACCGAGATATTGGATTCAGGTCGCTTGATCGTGACCAGCCCTATGTAATTACCACCCCAAGCTTTGTAATTCTCGATAAATAAGTAGTAGGTATCATTGGCTGGGGCATTAAAGGTGATACCTAAGCCGCGAGCATCGATTAGTTTAGTCCCAAGTGTATTAATAATTTTAAAGCGAATATCAGAGCTTCCTGCTGGAAGGCTTAAACGTTCTCCTTGCTTCATTGAGACTTTATACTTTGAATAGTCATAGAGATTAGTTGTGAAACTGTCATTGATGCTCATACCTGAGGTCAGATGAGCTAGCTTACGGTAGTTGGCATTAGCCAGTTTTATTGAAAAGTCCACTGATTCTGCATTGCTTGGTGTGATTTTTAGATAGTAGTCGCCACTTAATAAAATACGCTCAGGATTGCTGATCAATCCTATCTGTGCAGGTGAGCTGTATTTTGTGTTTTTATTTAAACCATAAAATTCATAGTTAAAATTGCTCGTTGCATTTTCCACATTCCAAGATAAAATTTGTCCTGCTTGAGCGGTTATTTTAGCTATAAATGGATTAGAATATAATGAGGTGAATTTTTTCTGTATATTAGCAGAAAAGGGTTGACCGTTTACAGTCATAGTGGGTTGTAAATTGCTAACATCTTTAGCCATATGGTAGCTATTGAATACTCCAATCTTGGGGTATTTGAGGGTATTACCTAAGTTGAAGTTTAAACTGGGTAAGTCAAAATTATATTCAAGTCGTAGTGCATCGTTGAGGGTCACACCTGAGCCTTTAGCTCGAACACCATCAAATATTAGCGTGCTATTGTTTTCAAGCACTGGACAACTACTACTGTCAAAATAAACTGCATTATAGCCTGCCCAAGTAGGGGGGGTTAGCGTGCTGACAATAAGACCTAGACACAAACGCATGTTGATATTCCTCGCTGATAAAAACCTCGATAGTATAGCCAAAATTTTCATCAGTTTGAGGCGATCTAACAGGTGCTCTAACCTAAAAATTAACTAGGTAATGAATGAGTTAGCAACTGTGAGAAACTAATATCATTAGTGGGCTAATAGAGCAAAAATGAGGGATGGAGCAGGAGATTAATAACAAGACTAGTAGCCAATTTTTGGCTTTTTAGCGGCTGAAGCTTCGATTCCATGTGAACCTGCAGCATTTTTTCGATATTATGCCATCCTCTTGCTGATACTCAGCTCTTGGATAAGCAGACGGACTAGCCTAAACATGCAAAAATTTATCATCGAAGGTGGGATTGCCCTTGATGGCGAAGTCACCATTTCAGGTGCAAAAAACGCAGTCTTACCTTTGCAAGCTGCGACTTTGCTGGCTGAAACCCCCATGACGATTCGCAATGTGCCGCGCCTTAAGGATGTACAAACCTTAGCTGCAGTAATTGAAGGGATGGGAGTTAAAGTCAGTTTTGATGCTGAGAATAATATTCATACTGACACCAGCAGTATCCAAAGTTTTAGTGCACCTTATGAATTAGTCAGAACCATGCGAGCCTCGATTTTAGTCTTAGGGCCGATGCTTGCACGTTTTGGTGAGGCTGAGGTCTCTTTGCCTGGTGGTTGTGCCATCGGTACCCGCCCTGTGAATCTGCATATCGCAGGTTTGGAGGCGATGGGCGCTAAAATAGTGGTCGAAGAAGGCTATATTCGAGCCCGTGCTGAGCGCCTCAAGGGGGCACATATTGTGATGGATATGGTCAGTGTGACCGGCACTGAGAATATTCTAATGGCCGCTGTGCTAGCAGAAGGCGAAACTATTATTGAAAATGCGGCTCGCGAACCTGAAGTCACCGATTTAGCCCATTGCTTAAACCTGATGGGGGCAAAAATTCGGGGGATTGGCACTGATAAGCTCATCATTGAAGGGGTAAAAAGCCTACAAGGTATTGATTACACGGTCTTACCCGATCGGATCGAAACGGGCACTTTCCTAGCCGCAGCGGCGATTACTGGCGGACGAGTACGTGCTCTTCGAGCAGCACCTGATACTTTGGATGCAGTTTTGCATAAATTCCGTGAGGCGGGTGCTTTAGTCCAAACGGGTACTGATTGGATTGAAGTTGATATGCGGGGGCGGAATTTAAAAGCAGTGGATATTCGCACCGATCCTTATCCTGCTTTCCCCACCGATATGCAAGCGCAATTTATGGCGATGAATGCCTGTTCGCAAGGTATTGGTGTGATTGTTGAGACCATTTTTGAAAATCGGATGATGCACGTAGCGGAGTTAATGCGCTTGGGGGCCAATATTCGCTTAGAAGGGAATACCGCTATTGTGGCGGGGATGCCGTATTTAAAAGGAGCACCTGTCATGGCCACGGATTTACGTGCTTCAGCTTCCTTGATTTTGGCCGCTTTAGCAGCGCAAGGCAAAACAACGGTCGACCGAATCTATCATACGGATCGCGGTTATGAGCGTATTGAACAAAAACTAGCAGGCTTAGGTGCGAATATTCAGCGAGTAAATGGATAAGCGATGAATAAAACGCTGACAATTGCTTTGTCGAAAGGGCGCATCTTTAAAGATACTGTGCCATTGCTACGAGCTGCTGGCATTGAACCCTTAGATGATCCTGACACGAGTCGTAAATTAGTGCTGGATACCAGCCGTGATGATGTAAAAATCGTGATTATCCGTGCTACCGATGTACCTACTTATGTGCAATATGGGGCAGCGGATTTGGGAGTAGCTGGTAAGGATGTGCTGATGGAGCATGGCGGGGAGGGTCTGTATGAAATGATTGACCTAAAAATCGCCAATTGCAAATTGATGGTGGCTGGTTTTCCAGATAAGCCTTTGCCTGATACCCATTTAAAAGTCGCGACTAAATTTGTAAATTGCGCGCGTCGTTATTTTGCCAGCCAAGGCCGCCAAGTTGACATCATCAAACTTTATGGTTCGATGGAGTTAGCGCCTTTAGTTGGTTTGGCGGATTGCATTGTTGATTTAGTCGATACTGGCAATACTTTACGTGCGAATGGCCTCGCTCCATTAGAGCATATGGCGGATATTAGTTCGCGCTTAGTGGTGAACCGAGCAGCTATGAAGCTTAAGCACGACTCCATTCAAGAACTATTGACCCAAATACAATCAGTAGTGGCACAGAGGAATCAACCAGCATGAAATATCAAACAGATGACTTACGGATTATTGGTGTGGATGAGTTAATTCCCCCGAAAGAGCTACATGCAGAGTTTGCTTTAAACCAAGTAGCGAGCGAAACCGTTTATAAAGGTCGCCAGCAAGCTCATGAAATTATTCATGGTCGGGATGATCGTTTATTAGTGGTGGTAGGGCCTTGTTCTATTCATGATGTGGATGCCGCATTAGAGTATGCAGCTCGTTTAGTTGAATTACGTAAATCTTTGCAAAAAGATCTACATATTGTGATGCGAGTTTATTTTGAGAAGCCCCGCACCAGTATTGGTTGGAAAGGTTTGATTAATGACCCTGATTTAGATAATAGCTTCCATATTAATAAGGGTTTGCGGACTGCGCGTAAATTATTACTAGATTTAGCGAATATGGGGTTGCCAGCAGGAACTGAGTTTCTCGATTTGATTAGCCCGCAATATGTCGCGGACTTAATTAGTTGGGGGGCGATTGGAGCGCGTACCACTGAAAGCCAAGGCCATCGTGAACTAGCTTCAGGGCTTTCTTGCCCGATCGGTTTTAAAAATGGCACTTATGGTAATGTGAATATTGCGATTAACGCGATTGCGGCTGCTTTACGCCCGCATCATTTCTTATCCGTGACTAAAGAGGGGCATACCGCGATTTTCGCTACCCGTGGTAATGAAGATTGCCATGTGATTTTGCGCGGTGGTAAAGAGCCGAATTATGATGCCAATAGCGTAGCTAAAGCAGTTGTGGAACTGCAAAAAGAAGGCTTGCCGCCTTATTTAATGGTCGATTTTAGTCATGCTAATAGTTGTAAGGATTATCGCCGCCAAGTTGAAGTGGCTCAAGATGTAGCGAATCAATTAGCACAAGGCCAACGGGCGATTTGTGGAGTGATGATTGAAAGCCATTTAGTGGAAGGCAATCAAAAAGCCGATGGCAAGACCCGTGAAGAATTAGTATATGGGCAAAGTATTACCGATGCTTGTATTAATTGGGAAACCACTGAACGGGTATTGAATACTTTAGCGGAAGCAGTTCGAGTCCGTCGTACTAAGAAATCATAGGCTATCCTGATGAAGATTCAGCAATTATCCACTCAAGATCAAGGCTTCTGGCAACAATTGGACGCTTTGTTAGCTTGGGAAACGGTCTCTGATGAAGCGGTATTGAGTACCGTGAATGAGATTATTAAGCAGGTTCGTCGCCGTGGGGATGCGGCGGTAGTTGAATACACGAATCGCTTTGATCGTATGCAGGCAAATTCCATGCAAGAGTTGGAAATTGCTCCAGAGCGCTTGCAGCTAGCCTTAGCCAATTTACCGCCCGCGCAGCGCGAAGCCTTACAACAAGCGGCAGCACGCATTCAACGCTATGCAGAGCGGCAAAAGCTAGAGTCATGGTCTTATACCGAAGCGGATGGGACTTTACTTGGGCAACAGATCAGCGCTTTAGATCGAGTGGGTTTATATGTTCCGGGTGGAAAAGCAGCTTATCCCTCTTCGGTACTAATGAATGCGATTCCGGCCAAAGTGGCAGGGGTGCCGGAGTTAATCATGGTGGTACCCACGCCAGCCGGTGAAGTGAATGAGCTAGTGCTTGCGGCAGCTGCAATTGCAGGGGTCGATCGGGTATTTGCGATAGGTGGCGCTCAAGCAGTCGCTGCTTTAGCGTATGGCACTGAAACCATTCCTGCCGTGGATAAAATCGTAGGGCCTGGCAATATTTATGTCGCCACCGCCAAGCGGATGGTGTTTGGTGCGGTTGGGATTGATATGATCGCAGGTCCTTCTGAGATTTTAGTGGTCTGTGATGGGCAAACCCATCCTGATTGGATCGCGATGGATTTGTTTTCACAAGCCGAACATGATGAAGATGCGCAAGCCATTTTAGTTTCACCCGATGCAAACTTTATTCAGGCTGTGCAGGCGAGTATTGAAAAACTAGTACAAACCATGCCGCGTCAAGCCATTATTAGCCAGTCTTTGACGGCGCGGGGTGCTTTGATTCAGGTGCAAGATATGGCGGAGGCGGTCAAAGTAGCCAACTATATTGCGCCAGAGCATTTAGAATTATCAGTGGCTGAACCACAAGCCTTACTCAAAGATATTCGCCATGCAGGTGCGATTTTTATGGGGCGTTATACCGCTGAGGCTTTAGGGGATTATTGTGCAGGGCCAAACCATGTTTTGCCGACTTCACGGACTGCACGCTTCTCTAGTCCTTTAGGGGTGTATGATTTCCAAAAGCGCTCGTCTTTAATCAATTGTTCCGCTCAAGCGGCCAGCGCTTTAGGTAAGATCGCCTCGATACTCGCACGCGGCGAAGGTTTAATCGCTCATGCGAATTCAGCAGAGTATCGTATTCAAAACTAGTGCTATAAAACAGTGCATGTGGGCGTCAGGGGCGTTAAAATGAACGCCCATATTGCTGTTGAAAGTTTAGCAAGTGATTACAAGTTATTAATTGGTCAGGACTTTTATATATAATGAATCCCGATTTTCTCGACTTTGAGCAGCCGATTGCCGAATTACAAGCAAAAATCGAAGAGCTACGTTTTGTAGACGATACGCAGATCAATCTCAGTGAAGAAATCGCCAAATTAGAAGAAAAAGCACAAACCCTGACCCGCTCTATCTTTGCGAAATTGACCCCTCGGCAGATTTCCCAATTGGCTCGTCATCCAAAGCGTCCGTATACCTTGGATTTGATTAAGTATTTATTTACCGATTTTACAGAGCTGCATGGTGATCGAGCCTTTGCGGATGACAATGCCATTGTGGGGGGGATTGCTCGTTTTCGTGGGCAGTCGATTATGGTCATTGGTCATCAGAAAGGTCGGGATACGGCAGAGAATATTAAGCGTAATTTTGGTATGCCGCGCCCAGAAGGGTATCGTAAAGCCTTACGCTTAATGCATATGGCGGAAAAGTTTCAGTTACCGATTATTACCTTCATTGATACCCCTGGAGCTTATCCTGGTATCGGTGCCGAAGAGCGTGGGCAAAGTGAGGCAATTGCTCGCAATTTGTACGAAATGGCACATTTACGTACCCCGATTATTTGTACAGTCGTGGGGGAGGGAGGTTCCGGTGGAGCCTTGGCCATTGGGGTTGGGGATCGGGTTATGATGCTGCAATATGCGACCTATTCTGTGATTTCACCCGAAGGTTGTGCTTCAATTCTTTGGAAAAGTGCGGATAAAGCCGCGGATGCCGCGGATGCCATGGGCATCACCGCTGATCGGTTGAAGTCTTTAGGCTTAATTGATCAAATTATTCCAGAGCCTTTAGGGGGCGCGCATCGTAATATGGCGGTGGCGGCTCAAGCCGTAGGTGAAGCCTTAGAGGTTAATTTGCGTGAATTAAAAGCGATGAGTATGGATAAACTACTCGAAAAGCGTTACCAGCGCTTATTAAGCTTTGGTCAGTACGAAGAGGTTTAATGATTCAGGAATGTATGCTTGCCTTCCTGCAAGCATGGCCTGCTAAGCAGTATTATTTAGCGTATAGCGGTGGTCTTGATTCTCATGTGCTGCTGCATGCTTGTGCAGTGGTACAAGCGCAAAATCCACAGCAATTCCGTTTTCAAGCGATTCATATTCATCATGGTTTGCAAGCCAGCGCCGATGCTTGGGTTGCGCATGCTGAACAAGTTTGTGCGGCTTTACAGCTCCCTTTAAAACTTATCTACTTAAATTTAAAACCCGCAAAGGGCGAAAGTATTGAGGCCGTAGCAAGGCATGCTCGTTATCAAGCCTTAAGTGCTTGTTTAGCCAAGGATGAGATGCTCTTAAGCGCCCATCATCAGGATGATCAGGCGGAAACTTTTCTATTAAATGCCTTACGTGGCAGTGGTGGCGCGGGTTTAGCGGCAATGCCCGTTGTGCGGCCTTTAGGTTTAGCTTATTTAGGGCGGCCGTTATTAGCCTGTAGTCGAGCGCAATTAGCAGCTTATGCAGAGCGCTATCAACTGAATTATGTCGATGATCCAAGCAATGCTGAAATCCAGTTTGATCGTAATTATCTGCGCCATGAAATTCTGCCACGCTTACAATCGCGCTGGCCAGCCGCTAGCCAAACTTTAAGTCGTGCCGCCACTTGGCAAGCAGAACAGCAACAAATTTTAGAGCAATTACTCACTCAGCGATTAGCACAATTCGCAGGTCGTCGTGCGCAGACTTTATCCGTACAAGCCTTAACAACTGTCGATAAGCTTATGCAAAAAGCATTGATTCGCCAGTGGTTAGCACATTTAGGGTTTGCTCTACCTGCTGCGAGGAAATTGGAGGCTATTTTAAGTGAGGTGTTGACAGCCTCTATGGATGCTATGCCTTGTGTGAAATGGCAAGGTTGTGAGCTGCGCCGTTATCGCGATGATTTGTATGCCTTAAAACCGTTCAGTCCACATGACCCTAAACAGGTTTTGGTTTGGGAGGATTGGGAACAGGATTTATACCTCCCTTCTTTGGAATGTTACTTAAGTAAAGCATTATTAAGCCCCGCCTTGAAGCAAGGGGCTAAGGCTGAAAATTTACCTATTACCATTGGTTTTCGCCAAGGCGGGGAGCGTGTACAGCGAGAGCAAGGCTATTCCTTAGCGTTAAAACAGTTATTCCAAGCAGCGGGAGTCCCGCCTTGGGAGCGGGAACGGATACCTTTAGTCTATAGAGGGGATGAATTACGTTTGGTTGTTGGTATTTATCCTAAAACTTAAGCCTCTCCCGTTGCAATTGGGCGTTTCGGATCACGGATCCATTCACTCCATGATCCCACATATAAGCGTGAACCACTTAAACCGGCTATTTCCATCGCGAGCAAATTATGGCAGGCGCTTACACCAGAGCCACACATATGAACGATTTGCTCAGGGGCTAAGCCTGCTAATTGAGCCGACCATTCTTGTTGAAGTTGCGCGGCCGTTTTGAACTGACCTTGGCTTAAATTATCTGTTAAAGGCCGATTTTTAGCCGTTGGAATATGTCCAGCAATGGGGTCAATCGGTTCTAATTCACCACGAAAACGCTCCACGCTACGGGCATCTATCAATTGATAAGGCGGATATGGGCTTAATTGTTCGGTTGTTAGGAAGTAGTCAGGCTGTACGTGTGCTTTAAAATTACCACTGTGCTTTGGTAGTACCGGTACGCTTGAGTCTAAAGGAGCAGCTTGTTCCAGCCAAGCAGCTAGCCCGCCATCTAAGACCGCAACCGCCTGATGCCCAAGCCAACGCAGTAGCCACCAAGTCCTTGCAGCAAAAGCACCGCTAATATCATCATAAACAAATACTTGTGTATTTTCATTCAATCCATAAGCTGCTAGTTTAGTAGCTAGCTGTTGTGGATCGGGGAGTGGATGCCGTCCGGTCGTTGCGGTAATCGGAGAAGAAAGATCATGATCGAGATGCAAATAAAAGGCATTAGGAATATGAGCCGCTTGATAAGCGCGTTTTCCAGCATCGGGATCGGCTAGATTAAATCGACAATCAAAAATAATCTGATCTTTTTGCCCTAGTCTTGCGACTAAGGATTGAGTATTAATTAGGGTGTTGTACATAAAGTGGCTATTTGTGCTAAGCAAAGTTTCTTAAAAGAGGCTAGTTATCATAGCGCTAAACGCTGGCTTTGTTATTAAACTTTTTATAGTGTCCATTTAACTACACTATAATTTTAATCAGTTCTTTTGTGTAATCTATCAAGGAATAGCGATGAGTGAAAAACGTTCGTGTTGTTGTGGAGCATTGCCAGCCGTATGGTGGTGGCTACTCACTGTGTTGGGCTTAGCTCTGCTATTTTGGTCAATGGTCGCCTCACGCCAAAATTTAGTAGAAACTGATCTAACAGCCAGAACCACGGACGGTTTAAAGGCAGCCTCTTTAGGTGGAGTCAAGGTTAATTTAGAGCAGCGTGGGCGTGATGCACAGCTAACCGGCCAATTAGCCAGTGATGCTGAACGTGAGCAAGCGGTGAAGCTTGTGCAGGATACTTATGGGGTTCGGGTTGTGGAGAATGCGATTGAGGTCGTCGCTCCAGCAGCTACGGCTACTGCAGCCACTACTCCAACAACTGCTCCAGCCGTAGAACCGACAGCCTCTGTTGCAGCATCCACTACAATAGCAGAGGCTAATCCTGCTCCTGCTCCTGCTCCTGCTCCTGCTCCTGCTCCTGCTCCTGCTCCTGCTCCTGCTCCTGCTCCTGCTCCTGCTCCTGCTCCTAGTTTTGCCCTGATGCCACAGGCGGAACAATGGGTGCTGCAAGGAACTTTAAGCTCTCAAGCTGAGGTCAATCAAGCCGTGGCTGGGGCTGAGCAAATCTATGGTGCGGGTAAGGTAATTAACCAATTAAATGTGGGATCAGTTGCTCCAGCCGCTTGGTTAGCTTCTCTAGGTGGTTTAAAAGAGGCCTTGATGGGGATTGAGCAAGCTGGGCTAAAGTTTGCTGATAATAGTTTCACTTTAGTGGGGAGTGTTGACTCCGAAGCAACTAAAACTGTGGTTTTAGCTAAAGTCCAACAATTACTTGGCGTGGATCAGCTAAATAATCAACTCACGGTGAAGCTTGCTCCTCCGGCCGAGCCTGCTGTTCCTGCTCCATCTGTCCCTGCAACCACGGTGACAGAAACTGCACCAACTTCAACAGCTGCTGCAACTACAGCGACCACAGAGACTGCAACGACAGCTACTCCTGTACCTTTAACCACAGAGCAACAGTCTTGCCAAGATCGCATCAATACCGTCATGAATGGTAAAGAAATTCTATTTGAAACCAATAAAGCCAACATTAAACCAGATAGCCTCGGTCTATTGAAGGATATAGCTAAAATTGTTAATGAGTGTAAAGCGGTTTTAGCTGATAAATTGATTCGTATTGGTGGACATACCGACAATATTGGCGAAGACGCCTATAATCAACACTTGAGCCAAGAGCGTGCAGATGCAGTAAAAGCTTATCTCAGCCAACAAGGCTTGGATATTGGCTTATTACAAGCTGTTGGTTATGGCGAGTCTCAGCCTTTAGCGAGCAATGACACTGAGCAAGGGCGGGCGCAAAACCGTCGCATTTCCTTTGATATTATTCAAAAGTGAGGCCTTCCCATGATGTATTTGTTTTCTAAATTATTTATTTGGCTACTCCTTACCTTCATTTTCGGTCTAGTAATGGGTTGGTTTTCGCATTCAGGCCGTTTAGGTAAAGGAGAATAAGAATGACGATGTTCTTAATTCAGACATTATTATGGCTATTAGTTGCCTTTTTATTGGGATATGGGCTTGGGCGTTGGTTAAAAGGGCGCGTTTGCCAGCGCAAGCAAACTGCCTTACCTAGCCAGTTTGAAAAAGAGACCTCGCATCTACGAGTGCCTGTCACGACAGCAGCGGTCGCCACGGGTACAGCAGCGGCTGCAAGTTTAGCGGCTAAACGTGAGCCAACTCCTGCTCAAACCACTGCTAAACCTGTTGAATTAGCAGCGAAGCCCGTTGAGTTAAAAACACCCGTTGTTACAGCTCCTGTACCCGCCCCTGTCGTGGAAGGTAATAGTCCTTTATTAAATAAGGTCGAGGTACAAGCTGAGCTTGAGCCGCCAAAAGTCGATACGTCTCCTATTGAAGTAACTGATATTAACACAGCGGTAGTCGGTTTAGGCTCAGCGGCTTTAGCAGCGGCAGCCGTGAAATTAGCTGCTCCAGATGGAGAAGTTAATCTGAGTGTCACTGAATTAGTTCCACCGCCAGAAACTGAGCTTGATCTAAAAACCTTGCGGATGAATGTACCAGCCTCTGGTACGGATTTATCAGCGGCTGAATGGCATGACGCAAAGGCGAGCGTGGATGTAGTGGCCGTCAATGTGCCACAGGTGGATTTGAATACCCCTGAGTTACCGGATCTTAAACTCCCACCAGTGGATCTAGGTTTGGCAGCTGCCAATCTACAGACCCCTGAAGGTAAAGCTGATTTAACCGCTTTACGGGTTGATCTGCCGGATGTCCCTGTCCATTTGCCGACTGCAGGCATTGAATTGGAGCATGCCAAGCTCGGAGCGGGCAGGGTTGAGCTGAATACGCCCGATGGTCTATATACCGTAGAGGGTGCACAAGTAGAGGCCTTAGATCAAACACAAGGCGCGGTGGCCATTCGCTTAACTAAGCCTGATGGTGATGTGCAATTGGCAGCCTTTGCGACTGATCCAAGTGGTAAAGCCAGTTTAGCCGCTGTCGATAGCCAGAGTCTTGAGTTACAAAGCTTTGAATTAGGCTCTTTGCAATCAGGTTTAGTCAATCAAGATTGGTTAGCTAGCTTAAAAGCAGCTGCGGTAAGTGCTGGTTTAGGGGCGGTTGTAGCTAAAGCAGGGAGTGCCTTAGCCGATACCCCTAAGCCTGTGGATGAATCAGATTGGATTGAGCGTTCTAAAACCGTGGCGGTTGAGTTAGAGCGAGCTAATGATTTGCTGAATGTTGAAATCGGTACTACAGGGCAGGGTTTAAACGCAGATTTCTTAGCGAGCTTGAAAACAGCCAGTGCAGCTACTGAGACTAGCTCCGTAGGTGGTTCTAGCAGTAATCAAGTAACCGCAGCTGCAGCCACAACTAATGCAGCTCCTGAAGCACCCACACATGTTACTGTGCAGGATGTGATGCTGGCTACAGTCGCGGATACTTTGGCGAATCAACCTAAGCCCGTGGATGAGTCTGATTTAATAGAGTCGGGTAAAAATGTAGTGGAAGCCGTACTCAATCCAACGGGCTTGACTGCAAGCGATATAACTGCGCTACAGCAAACAACCAATAGTGATGCTCAGACTCTCGCCGGTTTAACACTAGCCGCTGCGAGTGCAGGGACTGTTGCGGCGGTACAGGCTAATTTAGACTCAGGTGCACAACCTATGATCGTGGATGAGTCTGATGCAATTGAAGCAATTAAATTAGCTTGGGATGGTGAGCTTAGTCCAAACAAGTTAACCGCTTTAGAACGTAGTTTAATTTTACGCCCAGGAGAGACTGGCCGTTTGGGATTGGTTACTTGCTCCGTTCCAAGTGCGAATTGCGTTGCTTTAGGTGGGTTAGAAGGGGATTTACACGCCGGTACAGCCATGCATTCAAAGTTATTTGATGTGGCGGTTAGGCAGCAGGATGATGGCAATTATGTCTTCTCTAGCCTCGCTAAGTGGATGCCGAATTGGGCAGCATCGAGTGGTTTATCAGCCGATTTAGCTAAAACGCCTGCAGCAGTTTCGGATGAATTACCGCATTTGGTGTGGGATCAAGATCCGAGTGCACTAGATTATGCGGCTGGTTATGAGCTGATTTTGCGTGAAGGGCAATACGGTGATTTAGGTTTAGTTTCTTGCGCGGTGCCAGCAGCGGGTGTTGTAAGTTTAGGCGGGATTGAAGGGCAGCTTGCGGAAGGGCAAACGGCAGTCTCCAAATTGTATGGGATTTTCGTGGAACGTGTCGGGGAGGTTTATACCTTCAAGCAATTCTCCAAGCCCAGTGGCACAAGTGATAGTAGCGGAGTGAGAATACCTGTAACCACTTCCGAAACCATTGAAATGCTAGAGCCTGATTTGGAATGGGATGATGATAAAATTCGTCTCGGTGTACAGCATTTGATTGCCGAAAGTCAGCATCGGCGAGGCTCGAAGCTCGTTAGCCAATTATGGGATGCGGATAGTGGTTATGACTGTGGCCTGATTGAAGGAGAAGAAAGTCTAGTCCTTAAGCCCGGTCTTTACGGCAAACTGGGTTCAGTGCATTGTGGCGTGACCAAACCCGGACGGGTGGTGGTCAGTGGTGATGTGAGCGCTTTAGCTGAAGGTGAGGGCGTTTTATTCCATCTGTATCATATTGTTGTCTGCCGTGATGATGAAGATAACTACCGCTTTGAGCGTCTGAAAGATCTAGTCTAACCTGAGTTCGGGATAAGCTCCCTGCTAAATCAAATCATCGCCAGCGCTGATGTTTTCAAATTCAGCGCTGGTTTTTTGTCTTGATATGCTCAATCTGCGAGATGTTTTTCAACGGGTGATTAAGGGTCTCTCAATAATGCTCCGTTTACACAACATCAGTACATCGTTCGATCCCCTGTTCTGCCAATGAGGCCATCAAGGCTTTGGAAATATAACCTCGATATTAATTAGTAAACCTGTGGCACAGCCACCTAAAAAGACCATTTGTTCTACCAACGAACCTAATAAGTATTTGCCAAGCCTGCCATCGTTGCCCGTTTGATCGCTGCATGAGCCTCTGATTGGCTCATTTCAAGGTCAATGCCAGTGTCAGTGAGTTGTATGACCAGTCCGTGCCGCCAATCGCAAGCAGTTTTAGCATAACCAGAATATCTTGGGGTTTGAGTATCATAGCATTCGTTCGCTATTCGTGATTTGCGAATAATGAATAACAAAAGGGAGTAAATATTTCACGATTGTAGGGGTTAAATATGGGTAGAGGGCTGTATAATTCTGGTTTATTATTAGCCTATAGGGGATAAGCTTTAGTGTTTACAAGTATTTATAGGTGTTTTTACGGTGCTGGTTATTGTGCTAGGCAGTTTCCGTATAAGTTGTTATACAGGACTTCCGCCTAATAAACTGTTATATCTAATCAACATCAAGTTTACCCAGAACATAAATGAAAAAGAGAAGACATCACTACGTTTGGAGAAAATACCTAAGAGCGTGGAGTTACAATGAATCAATTTACTGCTTGCGGGATGGAAAAATATTCAAGACAAATTTAATGGGCGTTGCCCAAGTAAGGGATTTTTACAAACTTAAAGAAATGTCAGAGCATGACTTATCAATCGTTTACGGAATAATTAACAATAGCAATAAAAATTTACGAGAAACCCACATTGAATTTATAGACTTTTTCCAAGAAGTTTTTGAGCTTAAAAAACAATCAGAAAAACTTAACATTAACGACAAAGAAATAAATGAAACCATTGATATAGCAATTCACAATTTAGAAGAAGAACTTCATGGTCTTATAGAAAACGACTCAATACCTTACATTAACTCTATACTTGAAGAAAATATAGATTTTTTCAACTCCACCGAAGATCGTTCAAATTTTTCATATTTTTTAATGGTGCAGTTCGTAAGAACACAAAAATATAAAAAACTTCTTGCCGAAGTATTCAAAAATGAAGAGTTTAAAATTGACAATATTTGGAGTGTCATAAGCCATATTTTCGCTTTAAATCTAGGGCACAGTTTGGCAAATGACAAAAAAATAAAAATGGTACTTCTAGTTAATAATAATATAGATGAATTTATCACGGCTGATCAGCCTGTGTTTAATACATATGAACAAAATAAAGATGAGCCACCAAAAAAACATGAGTTTTATTATCAAGTTTCACCTAAGCTAGCTATCTTACTAACGGATAAGCTAAAAAAATATACCTCGAAAAAATATCAAGTTAGCAATGATGAAGTAATCAAATACAATAAAATGATTGCTAGAAACTCGCTTGAACAATTATATGCAACATCAGAAGAAATTTTAAGAAAATATCAATAAGATTAATATAACGAGTGTGTCGACGACGGACGCGGTGACAGCCCGCGACTCCGTTTTAATTACTCCCCGCCGCGCCCGTCACACGAGACGTTAGGTGCATGGAAAAAGAGTCCGCAAGAATGGAAATCGAATACAAAACAAACGCAAAAATTACGCCGGAGCAGTTTGTGAATATACTCATAAAGTCCTCCTTGGCTGGGCGCAGGCCAATTAGCGATGCTGAGTGTATTTCCTCAATGCTTAATAATGCCAACTTATTAGTGAGCGCATGGGTTGGTGTCCGCTTGGTGGGCGTGGCGCGAAGTGTCACAGATTTTAGTTATTGCTGTTACCTCTCAGATCTCGCAGTTGATGTTGAGTACCAAAAAATAGGTATTGGTCAGGGCTTAATAAATGCCACGCAAAAAAGCTTTGGCCCAAATTGCAAAATTATTCTATTGTCCGCTCCAGCTGCGGTTGAGTATTATCCCTATATAGGTTTTGAGCATCATCCACAGGCATGGCTGCTGCCTTCAAGTAAGCAGGTAGGTAAAAATCAGTGAGTGTCATTGTGCACCTAACAAGGCGCTTAAGGCCGTGGCTGCGTCATTTGATGTCTCCAATCGGCGCATGCTTCGCATTTTATGCGCCGCTTGTAGCCGCCCCTTAGCTTTGCGTTGGCTTTTCAAATGATGATTACCTTTCACTAAATTTGAAGAGTAAAAAGATAAAAAGTTCATGAGCCGCGCTGATGCGCGAGGTAGATTATCAAACAACACAAAATACCTAGTTGCTTGTTGCTCTCACAAGTAATACCATTAAAGTATTACTTGCATATAGAGAGTATGTACCATGAGAGTAACCATCAAAGGACAAGTCACTATTCCTAGAAATATTCGAGAGATACTAGGAATTTCCCCTGAGACTGAGATCGACTTCAGAGAAGAAAATGGACGTTTCTACATAGTCAGAGTTGATGAACCCACAAACACAAGAAAATTCCACAGATTTAGAGGCATCGCGACGGCTAAAATGTCAACAGATCAAATCATGGGTCTGACAAGAGAACCATAATGAATGGTGTTTTTGTAGACTCATGTGTTTTGCTTGATTTATTTACAGATGATCCTAATTGGGCTGATTGGTCAGAGAATATCCTTGAAAAATACAGTAAGACAAACACTTTATATATTAACTCAATTGTTTACACAGAGGTTTCTATCGGCTTCGATAAAATCGAAGAAGTAGAAGAGGCTATATCCGAGCTTGGAATTAAAGTATTGGAGATTCCTAGAGAAGCATTGTTTTTGACTGGAAAAGTATTTCTACAATATAGAAAAAATAAAGGCACAAAAAAATTACCTCTGCCTGATTTCTTCATTGGCGCACACGCGACTGTCTCTCAGTTAGAGTTAATAACTAGAGACTCGGCTAAATATAATACCTACTATCCACAGCTCAAACTCATTGACCCAAAAAGTGTAGATCACTAATTCAAGAGCTAACAAGTGTGTCGACGACGGACACGGTGACAGCCTGCGACTTCGCCCAACTGATTCCCCGCCGCGTCCGTCAATTCGGACGTTGGCATATTTCAGAACATCCTCACCCTTTCCATAAAATATTTAAATAATTCAAATTGAAGACAATAGGCACACAAATGTGATACCGTCGACATCATGAAGCCTATCAACTGGAATCCGATCAAAAATCAGACGCTCGTCGAAGAACGGGATGTTTTGTTCGAGGATGTGATATTTTCTCTACAATCAGGCGGCTTACTGGATGACATGCTTCACCCTAACACGGAGAAGTATCCCCATCAGCGAATGTTCGTTATATCCATTGACGAATACGCATACTTAATACCATACATCGAGAATGATGAAGAAATATTCTTAAAGACCATCATCCCAAGTAGGAAGGCAACTAAACATTACCTTGGAGATAAAAATGAAAGAATATAAATTAGATACAGAAGAACAAGACATCTTGGATGCCTTTGACGCAAATGAATTTCAGTCAGAAATATCACCATCCCGTCGGGATTTCATTAAAAAATCTGCACTCCAAGCATCAAAGAAAGACAAAAGAATAAACATAAGAATATCAAGTCGCGATCTTGTTGTTCTTCAGCGGAGGGCTTTAGCAGAGGGTATGCCCTACCAAACGCTTTTATCAAGTATCTTACATAAATATGCTTCAGGTACTCTTCAAGATATTATTGCAGCAAATAAATAGCCAACAAGTTATTCGACGACGGACGCGGTGACAGCCCACGACTCCGACCATTTTACTCCCTGCCGCGCCCGTCAACTCGACGTTGGCGGCAGATAAATCGGCGGTTAGCGTTAAATTGAGCATTAAAGAGATTGGGTTTTCCCTTGCTGACAAATGGCGGTGGTTACGTTCATTTGCCTCAATTGGTGGTTGCCCAACCCAACCTTCACAGTGCGCTGATGCGTGACAGACAACGCCAACCTGATCTGTTTTGATAAGGCGCGGGTTAGCATCATTGATAAAGACGGTTCATCTTGTTACTGAGATCAATCCAAGTGCCAACGAGTGGTTCGACGACGGACGCGGTGACAGCCCGCGACTCCGAACCGTTTTACTCCCCGCCGCGCCCGTCAACCGAGATGTTAGGTTTCATAATCACATGGAATATCCACAATGATAGAGATTAATGAAGAATTTATTGAGTCATTAATCAAAAAAGGAGAATCAACAAGTGTTGACTTCAAAATCGAGTTAAATTTAGAGCAAAAAAATGATAAAGCAGAATTCGCCAAAGATATAATTGCAATAGCTAATACAGCAAAAGATAAAGGCTATTTAATTATTGGCGTATCCAATGATAAAGAAATAGTAGGCATAGCGTCTTTTTCTGAAGAGACAATACAACAAATATGTTATCGTTACATATCTCCAAAAGTAGACTTATCCTGCTTGCTATTAAATTATAAAGACAAAAAACTAGGCATTATTGAAATTAGTTGTCAGGGCAAACCATTTGAAATATCAAGAGATGTGTCAAGTCTAAAGCAACATGATGTATTCATACGATGCGGGACAATAACACAAAAAGCACCTACACAAGAAATAATAAAAATGGCTGGTGTTCTCTATAACAACAATAACACGACAAGCTTTTTAGATAAAATCGCTGACAACAATTGCTTATCCTATTATTTAGAAGCTTTCAAAATAATACATGAAGAGTATAAAGACTCAATATTAGAGATAATTGAAGAGAACAATATCAATAATAATTTCAAATTTTCCACACTAAGCAACATCTACAACCCAACAAGAAATTCAAAATATGGATACAATAAAAGCAAAATAGAAATATTTTACATGATAGAGGATATATATAAACAAGAACTAAAACATATACGTTTAGACTTCAGAATTGAGAAATATCCAAAATTATGCAATTTAATAGACCTCTTGCGAAAATAGCCTAATAGCTTATCCTAGAGAGATGACCTATGAATCCATTAAAGACTTATCCGCCACGGCGTTTCGCCGGAGTGTGGGAATAGATCGAGACTTATTCACAGAACTCG
>JBJOOT010000055.1:0-18833 GCA_046051185.1 Pseudomonadota bacterium
CAAATTCACGTTCAATTTCATAGCTTAGGCGCAAACCGAGATTCAGATCGGCCAGCCCTGACCCGACCCCTAACTCATGGTCATCCTTACCATATAGATTGAGCGCTAGCTCAGGGATTAATACCGCTTTTTGGGTTAGCCTGACTTCCTTTTCTGCGCTTAAACTGATTGCGGCTTGCCCCTGCTCACCTAAAAATGCGCTAGCTTTAGTTTCAATAAAATACGGTGCTGTACCCTGCACCCCTAAAGCCGCCCAAGTCCGTTTCGCGGGTTTGAAATCATGGCGAACCCCCGCTTGCAAATCCCAGAACGGACTAATCGCACGATTATATAAAACCTGGAGCTGTGCTTCCTCCACTTCCCCATCGAGAACCTCGACATCAGTTTTGAGCCAAAGTTTATCGATACTTTTACCAAACCAAGCATCTGCTTCCAAAATAACTGGCTTACCGTGTTCCGTATCACGGACTTCAAAGCGATCGATCATCACCTTAGTTAATACCGGTTCATCATTCATATCCATCGCCTCGTGATAAGGCATGGGAATCGGCGTTGGCGCTGAACCATCACTAACCGGAAGCCCTGAATCTAGGCTGCAATGCCCCATCGCGGCATGTTCGGGGGTACAATTACTCGCTGGTTTAGCCGTCATTGGCGCAGCATCGCTTGGAGCATCCAGACTGCAATGTCCCATCGCCGCATGTTCCGGCGTGCAAGAAGCTGTCGGCCTAGCAGGCTTGGGGGTGGTTTTAGCGGTAGGCGCTTTAGTTTGAGCAGCTGCTTTAGAGGCTGATTTCGTACTCAGTTTACTCGGCAAGGTGCAATGCCCCATCGCGGCGTGTTCCGGTGTACAGCTCGTTGCAGGTTTGGCTTGCCTTACGGGTGGTGCTACTGGCTTAGTCGCCGGTGGGCTTGCTACAACGGCTTTAGATTCAACCGGTTTAGACTCAAGCACCTTAGGAGTAGCCAGCGTGCAATGCCCCATCGCCGCATGTTCTGGCGTACAAGCAGTCTCTGGATTAGCCGCAAGACTAGGAGTTGGCTTCGTCACGACGGTTTTTTCCACAGGCATCGCTTGCTTTTTAGCTTTTTTAGGCTTTTTAGCTTTAGATTTTTCCTTAGTTTTATCAGTTTCAGTTTTATCAGTCTTAGGTTGATCTGCTGTCGGCTCTTCTAGCTTGCAATGCCCCATTGCCGCATGCTCCGGCGTGCAAGCCATACCAGAACTCATAGGAGCTGTAACTGATGGTGTCTCCGTTTTAGCTGGTTCAGGTTTAGGCGTTTCTGCGGCGGGTGTCTCCAGCGTACAATGCCCCATCGCCGCATGTTCGGGGGTGCAAGCCGTTTGTGCTCGTGCCAAAGGTGACACTAATAGCGCAAGTAAACAGCTGGCTGAGAATAACTGGGGATAAATTTTCATAATCATGCTCCTCAACCTTAAGCCACCACCACGGTACGCATCATGCCATCCATGTGATACAACATATGACAATGGAAAGCCCACTGACCCAATGCGTCTGCAGTCAGTAGATAGCTAATCTTCGCTCCCGGCTGTACCACCACGGTATGTTTGCGCGGTAGATAATGGGGATCACCCGTCTCTAACTCACTCCACATGCCATGCATATGCATGGGGTGATTCATCATGGTGTTATTGATAAAAGTAAAACGCACCCGCTCGCCAAATTTGAGTGCAATAGGCTTGGCCTCCATGAAACTGACACCATTAATTGACCACATATAACGGCTCATATTGCCTGTTAAATGCAGCTCAATTTCACGGCTTGGGGGGCGTTTATCGCGGGTGGGGGTAAGATTACGTAGATCCGCATAAGTCAATACCCGCCGCCCATTATTGCGCAAACCCACTCCTGGATCATTCAGGCGCACTTGGGGATTGGTTGCCATCATGTCGATATGCGGCCCCATTTTAATCGTAACACGCGGCTGATAACGGCTACTGCCATGCCCCATTTTGCTATGATCCATTCCAGCCATATCGCCCATCTCCATGCCACCCATTCCCATATCGGCATGACTCAAGACGGGCATAGGATCATACGGCGGAACAGCAGCACGTTGCCCTGCACGGCTGGTGAGTGTGCCACGTGCATAACCGGAGCGATCAATCGCTTGTGCAAAAATCGTATAAGCCCCCGCTGCAGGCTGCACGATCACATCATAAGTTTCAGCGACTCCAATGCGAAACTCATCAATCCCAGCAACGGGGCGTATATATTGCCCATCCGCACTAATGACCTGCATTTTCAAGCCCGGAATGCGCACATCAAAGAAAGTCATCGCTGAGCCATTAATAAAGCGCAAACGCACTCGCTCACCAGGGCGGAAAATACCTTCCCAACCCTCACTCGGGGTTTGCCCATTGGCTAAAAAGGTATAGACCTTGCCGGTGACATCGGAAATATCCCGATCACTCATGCGCATATCATTCCACATCTGGCGATTTTGGAAGGTTTTGCTTACACCCTCTTGTTGAGCCTCACGAATAAAATCACCTAAGGTGCGCTCACGAGTATTGTAGTAATGGCTGAGTTTTTTTAGTTTGGCGTAAATCTGCTGAGGGGTCGCATCCGCCCAATCCGAGAGCAAAATCACATAATCACGCTCGGCACGCACAAGATCAGCTTGGCGTGGCTCAATAATCAAAGCACCGTATAAGCCTGATTGCTCTTGATGCCCTGAATGACTGTGATACCAGTAAGTACCATTTTGCTGAGCTTTGAATTGATAAACAAAAGTCTCACCGGGCTTAATCCCCGCAAAACTTAAACCGGGTACACCATCCATATTTTCTGGCAAGATAATGCCATGCCAGTGCAAGGATGAAGTTACTTTGAGTTTATTAGTGACCCGAATCGTGATTTCATCCCCTTCGCGCATCCGCAAAGTGGGCGCAGGTATCGAGCCATTAATCCCAACCCCCTGAAACGGTCTACCCGTAAAATTCCCCCAAACCTCCTCAATACTCAGCTCAAAATTCGGCCCCTCTAAAACCGGTAAATCGCTAGACAGCCTGTTATTGGTGGCTGCTTGTAAAAAGCGCGGGGTCATTAAACCTAAACTAGCTAAAGCTCCGGTCGCTGTCATACTTTGTACAAAACGGCGGCGTGCCAAATCGACAGGCCAACCTTTGTCATCAATGGGTTTCATTGATCAATCCTTTATTGATTTTTAATTTATTTTTCGCGGATGATCCCCAATTAGCGAAAGAGTTGCGCTCTATCAGCTTCAGATAGGGGTTATCACCCACCTAGAATCAGCCTAACTAAGCCAATAACGCGCCTAGCCAAGCTATTAGGGTGTTAAGAAATTTGAGGAGGTCTTAAAAAAGAAGAGTTGAGCAGAGGCGTATAAAAATGTATTTGACTACTTACAAACAATGGGGGCGGTGCAATAAAACTGGGAAACTCCGCCGTGAGTAACGCACCACCACAATGGGTAAAGCAATTATCACAAGCCCCACCAAATTGCATATCGCAATCGACATCACTAAGCGTTTTAGGCACTTTCAGTTGATGACAATGATCGCTCATTTTAGTGAGTTGCAGCGAATCATGAGGCTCTAAACTCGCCACTGGTATGCTATCAATCACTTTATTGAAACCAGAAAAAACGCTAGCTACCCCACTGCTATTGGCAATGAAGCTAAAAACAAACAAGAAAATGACTAGATAGCGTTTCATCTTGCCAAGCATAGGCAGTTGGGCAGTGACTGTCAACTGATGAACTTATGCACTCGATCCATCATCCAGCCTCGGTCGTTTTTGCTAAATGCCATAGCCAAGCCAATCGCCGTTCTTTATACTGTCAACTTGTCTAATTAAAGTAGTTCTTATCCCGTGTTTAACTTCTCTCGTTGTTTAGTCAAAAAGTCTAAACGCCGCTTAATCAGCGGTTCGGGGTAGTTTGCGCTCTTAATTTTTAGACTCAATGACCAAACCTAGCCGCACTCACCTGCGGCTAGGTTTTTTTTTGCCTAATGAAAAAGGAAATTGCAATGTTTAGTGGATCTTATGTGGCTTTAATTACGCCCTTTCGTGAGGGTGCTATAGATGAGTTAGCGTTACGAAACATGGTCAATTGGCAGATTGAGCAAGGTACGCAGGGTCTGATTCCAATGGGTACGACGGGTGAATCACCGACCGTTACTCAAGCCGAGCATGAACAAGTCATCCGTATCGTGCTTGAAGAAACCGCTGGGCGAATTCCAGTGATTGCGGGTGCTGGCTCGAATAATCCACTTGAGTCGGTACATTATGCAAAGATAGCCGAAGATTTGGGAGCAAATGCGATTTTATGTGTGGCCGGTTATTATAATCGCCCCTCACAAGAGGGTTTATACCAGCATTTTCATTACCTACATGAACACAGCAATATTCCGATTATTATTTACAATATTCCACCGCGTGCCGTTGTTGATATTAAGGCCGAGACGATGGCACGCTTAGCTCAATTGCCGCGTGTAGTTGGAGTGAAAGATGCCACAGGTGATTTAACCCGCATTTGCCAAGAACGCCAACTGATTCAAAAGCCATTTAGCTATCTCTCTGGCGATGATATGACCGCACTGGCTTATAATGCTTCAGGTGGCAATGGCTGTATTTCTGTAAGCGCTAATATCGCCCCAAAACTTTGCGCTCAATTCCAAACGGCTTGTTTAACAGGCGATTATCAAGCAGCTTTAGCAATCCATGAAAAGCTAGTACCTTTGCATCAAGCCTTATTCCGTGAACCGAACCCCTCTGGCTCTAAATATGCCGCCTCGCTTTTAGGTTTATGTCATGACGAAGTACGTTTACCACTTGTCCCTTTAAGCCAAGCAACTAAAGCTGAAATTCGCCAATGCTTGGAACGTTTGGAGTTGATTTAAGTTAAAGGCACAACTTAGCCAGTCAGCGACTTAACTGGCTAAGCCTGACTTAAAATCACAGGATTTACGCCCGTCTACGCCATTTTTTGGGTTCACTGCTATATTCAGGCTAACTTATAAAATAAAAACTTATCTTTTTAGATAGTTATCCCTGACTTTTTGCACACCCTTCAAAAAAACTTTAAAGTCACAGCGAAAGAGCCTTTATTTACGACCGATGCACCTGAATTGGCGCACCCTAATCTTTTAAGCTAATAATAATTCTTTCATGCGCTGGTATTCGCGGGCTTGTGCGGCTAAACGTGCTTCAGCATTACGCTCGCCAAAGCCTTGATAGCCCTTACGCTGTACAATCTCAAAGAATAAACCATTGATATGGCGCGTATAAATATGAAAAAACTCACCCTGTTCATTAGCATCATAAAGAATATTATGCGCCCGCATTTGCTCGACTAAAGCCTCCTCTAGCAAAAAATCGGCTTGGATTTCTTCATAATAATTCGGTGAAATCGGCAAAATATGATGAGGATTAAGCTGCTTGGCAACCGCAAAAATATCTTCACATTGCAAAGCCAGATGCTGCACGCCTGAACCTGACAGCCCAACTCGAAAGCGTTCAGTAGACGATTCGCGGGAATGTGAGGTATTAATCGGGAATTGGACGCTGTGTGTAGCATTCACCAAAGAACGGCTATGCACAATCCCATTACGATCAATCAGATCGTATTCAGCATTGGCTGTTAAACCAAATAAGATTTGATAAAACTGAATCACCGCTAAAAATTCAGTTGACGATACTGCTTGGGTAATATGATCAATACAGGTTAAACCAAAGCCCAGCGGATTGAGCGACTCCTGCGGTAAAGGCACAAAATCCACTTCAAAAAAGCGCTCGGCTTGGGCGGTATCCACTAAATACAACAAACTATCTCCGACATTTCGAATCGCCGGTAAGGTCATTTCATCCGGTAAATGCGGGGATTGCACAAAATCACAACGATATTCACGACAATGGCTCAGCACTTGCTCAAGCTGCTGTGAGCCTAAGCCGATGGCACAAACGGCAGTACCGTGTCGGTCATAATAAGCATTAGCGAAGCTATCTGGCTCACGATTAATCAATAAATTAATCTGCCCTTGTCGATACAGGAATACCTCTTTACTACGATGCTGATGGGTTTTGCGAAAACCTAAAGCTAATAAAAGCTGCTCTAGCCAATTCGCTTCACCGGCTTGGCTGGCCAATTCAACAAACTCAATACTAGATAATAAAGCCGTTTGCTGCTGAGGCTCAGTTTCTGTTTGCTTCAGTAACCATTGCAAAGAGCGATAACCATTGCGTGCAATCTGATAGGGATTACTTGCCCGAAACTCTTCACAAGGCACTTTTTGTGAGACCAAGCCCGCAAAGCCCAAAGACCGCAGTTGCTTAAATAAAGCGGGAATTGGCAAAATCCCTTGCCCCGCATAACAACGAAAATGCTTATCTAATTGCTGAATATCCATCGTTAATTCGGGTGAATCCGCTAATTGCACGATAAATAAACGTTCTACTAAAGCCGCACTGAGGCTAGTAAGCTCTGTTTTCAAAGCAAAAAAGCTAAAACTATCTAAAACCAAACCCAGATTTGGCCGCTGAGCTAGCTGCACTAACTCAAAAGCTTGCTGAATGGTTTTAATCTGGCTCGCCCAAGGCAAAGGCTCATAGGCAATTCGCAGTTGGAATTGAGCAGCTAAATCCGCAAGCTCGGCTAAATCCGCCGCTAATACCTGCCAATCCGCAGTAAGCTGTAGCGCAGTGCTGCTCGTGACGACAAGAGTATCAATCCCTAACTCTTGCATGAGTTGAAATTTACGCTGGGCGCGTTCTAAGGCTTTAGTGCGTAAAGCTTGCGGTAAACCTTCAAAATCGGTAAAGGGTTGCAGTGTAAATAGCTGCAACCCTAATTGTTTGGCTAAACTCTGCAATTCGCTAGCCGACTTATCTGAATACAATAAATCTTTTTCAAACAACTCCACCCCTGCAAAACCTGCTTTGGCGGCGGCCTGTAATTTCTCTTGAAGATCACCGGCCAGCGTAGAAGTTGTTAAAGCTAGCTGCATCGTTTAAACCTCAGTGGGGTCAATATTTACATCCTTAGCGGAGCGACCAAATACACGTGCTTTAAGTTTCATCCACAGTTTAGTTTGGCTAAACAATAAAAACACAATCGTCAAAAACAAGAACAGTGAAAGCGGGCTGGTGAAAATACCACCCAATAAACCCACTACACTTTCTTGTTCAGAAATAATCGCCCGCCGCCAATTATCATCAATCAAGCGCGATAAAATTAAGCCTAAAATCACCGGCCCTAATTGATAACCATAGGTTTTCATAAAATAACCAATAATCCCAAAACCTAACATCCACCATACATCGGTAACGGAATTATTAATCGCATAACAACCGACAATACTCAGTAGCAAAATCACTGGCAATAAGACGGCTTTCGGCCATTCAACGATTTTAGTGAAAATCTTAATCCCCGTCATGCCAAAGATGAACATAAAAATCGTGGCTAAGACTAAGTTCCCAACGGTAAACCAAAAGATTTCAGGGCGCTCAATCATCAATAAAGGGCCTGGATTTAAGCCATGCACAAACATAGCCCCAACAATGACGGCCGTGACGGCATCCCCTGGAATCCCTAAGGTCAACATAGGAATATACGCCCCACCAACTGCGGCATTATTTGCCGCTTCAGGAGCAACAATCCCCTCTTTTGCCCCTTCACCAAACGGCACTTCAGGATTTTTTGTGGAGCGTTTAGCATGATCATACGCCATGAGTGCCGCAATATCGCCCCCTGTACCGGGTAAAGCACCGATGAAAGTCCCTAAAGCCGAACAACGTAAGCCCAAAGGTAAATGCTTTTTCACATCAGTCCATGAAGGGACAATGCGGGTTAAACGCTGCTTGATCCCTGGCATATTCAGGTAATGCATTTGATCCAAGGCCTCAGAGACCCCGAACATACCAATCATAATCGCAACAGCCGAGATCCCTGACATGAGATCGGTATAACCAAAGGTAAAGCGTTCTTCAGCGGTTAAAGGGTCTAAACCCACCGTTCCAAGCAAAACGCCTAACGCCCCAGCAAATACGCCCTTAGCCATACTCCCACCGGACAAAGAACCGACTAAGAGTAAGCCCATGACCGCCAGTAATAGGTAATCACGCGGCTGGAAGCGAATTGCAAAATCACTCACAAAAGGCGCTGCAATCGCTAGGATTAAAATCCCAAACAAACCACCAATAGTCGAAACCGTTGTAGATAAACCAATCGCCTCACCCGCTAAGCCTTTTTTCGCCAGCGGGTAACCATCTAAAGCCGTAGCAATTGCTGAAGGTGCACCAGGGATATTCAATAAAATCGCCGTCCGCGACCCACCATAGACCCCGCCCATATAAATACCCGCCATTAAGGCTAAGGCATTATTCACTTCCCAACTAAAGGTAAAGGAAATTAGGATGGATACCGCCATCGTTACCGACAAGCCCGGAATCGCACCGATATAAATACCGGCAAAGGTACCAATTGCAGTTAAAAACAATAACTGTGGCTGTGTCCAAGTCATCAAAAAATATTGTAAGGTTTCTGGCATGATCATTTCGCTCCTGCAAACAGGTTCTTGATACTCGCCATCAACTCACGCTCAGGAATAATGCCCTCTGGCAAAATCACTTGGAAAATCAAGCGGAACAAGATGTAGATAATGACGACACATAATAAGGCGATAAGCGCGGCCGAGAGCGGGCTACGTTTTTGTAAAAACCAAATGGCCACCCATAAAAAGCCAAGCCCAGTGAGCACAAATCCAACTTTCTGTAAAACCACTGCAAACAGAATAATCAATCCGCACATCACGGCGACGGTAAAGGGCAGAATTTGTGTAAAAAAAGCTCGCATCCCCCCTTCCGATTTGGGGCGAGCAAACTCTTTCACGACAATAATGCAGGCAGTAATCACCATAATGGCACTGGCTGCCATTGGGATAGCCCCTGGTGAGCTTAAGGCAGAAAAACCGGCAATTTTATAAGCCTGATAGAATAAAAAGATACTGACAAGCAGTAAGAGAATATTAAAACCAGTTTCACCCGGTTTTCTTGCTGGGGTTATATCCATATCTAAGCCTCCTCATAGCAGACTGGACAGAGTGCGGCTGAATTGATGCGTGATTGAAGCTAGCGGCCTCCCTGATCCAAACCAGTGGATCAAGGAGGGCTAGGGAGGAGAACTTAAGGTTTCGGAATACCGAATTCTTCGGGTGATTTTTTCGCAACACCTGCGTCAAAAACTAACCAAGAGGTCACTGACTGCCAACGCTTGAGGAAATCATCGGCCTCTTTGCCAGCAATATTCAATTGCACAAAACCGCGATCGGCTAATAGCTTTTTGAATGACTCTTCTTGGCTACCTTTGTTATAGGCATCAACTAATTTAGTCACGACATCCTCTGGTGTATCCTTTTTAACAAATACCCCAAAGAAAGGTCCCCAAGGTAAGTATTTTTCATAAGCAGGATAATCAGCAGTAATCGGCTTGGCATCGGGTAATAAGGGATGAGCCTCTTTATCCACCACACCTAAGACTTTCATCCGCCCTGCTTTGACATGCTCTAAGGTTGCACCTAAAACGGCGGGCATCACATCAATCGCGCCCCCTTGTAAAGCGGTTAAAGCGGGGCCATCCCCGTCATAAGGAATCGAGGTCAGCTCCATTTTATTTTCAGTATTGACCATCGCCAATACCACTGAAGTCAAACCGCCAGGCCCTGTTGAACCGGTTTTTACTTCTTTTGGATGCGCTTGGGCATAATCAATGAATTCTTTAATCGTGTTATAAGGCGCATCTTTGCGAGCCACAATCACCGGAACACCACGGGCTAAGACATTGATTGTCGTGAAATTACTATAATCTAGATCGGCTAAACCCATGACTTTATAAAGCTGTGGATTTTCAGCGTTCATTAATAAGGTATAACCATCCGCTGCTTGTGAATCCACAAACTTAGTAGCAATCACCCCGACCCCACCGGTCTTATTAGAAAGTACGATCGTACCGCCTAAAGCCTTTTCTACATGAGGGGCGACTGAACGTGCGACTGTATCCGTACTACCACCAGCACCCCAAGCAATAATGCCATTAATATCTTTCTCAGGATAAGCCGCTGCTGCCAAAGTACTTACACTTGTCAATACGGCTAAACTCAGTGCTAATAAGCTTCTCTTCATGGTGTTAACTCCTCCAAAACCTAGTGGTCAAATAAAACAATTAGTCAATCGTCCATTACGCTTCTATCAAACAGCCCCCTCAAACTCGTCCTCTCTCTAAGCTTTAGCAGGTCGTTGAATTGTCGATATTATCGTATGAACCGCTTGGTACAATCTGCATGTTTACTTGCAAAATTACAATACTTATTATAGTTTTCTATGCATTTCAGCCGTTAATCATGCGGTGGCCAAGATAAAATCCACCAAAATTTCTGCCTCCGCATCAAACATACCCGCCCCCACCATCGTCTTACAACCCAATTGGCGAGCATAAGCGACTAAAGGAGATACTTCAGGGCGCGTAATCGCATCTGCAACAAATTGATCAGCCTTAAGTTTACTGACCTCCACCGGATAGGGATCACCGACCTTCATACCGACGGGAGTCACATTGGCAACAACATCAAAACCGCTCGGATCAGGGCTACCCACCCCGACTCGGTTCGGAAATTGAGTAGCTAGGCTTTGAATAATCGCATCGCGCCGTGCAGTATTCAGATCATGAATCGCTAAATAGCTCGCTCCTCGCTGGAGCACCTCAAAGGCTACCGCAGCACCCGCCCCGCCAACACCTATCAGCAAAAAGCGTTTGCCTTCGACTTGGCCACCTTGTTGAGCTATCCCATCTAAATAACCAATGCCATCGACATTGTCACCTATCCATCGACCCTCAGCAGTTTTGCGAATAATGTTGACTGAACCCACAAAGGCTGCACGCTCAGATAGCTGATCACAATAGGCTAAACAACTGACTTTATGGGGAATCGTGACGACAATACCACCGACATTCTGCGTGCTGCGCAACACTCCAAGCATTGCACTTAAATCCGCAGGCTTAACATGCAATGGCGGTACAATCGCGTTCACCCCGCGTCGTGCTAAAATTTCACTTAAAAATTGCGGCGAGCGCACTTGAGCAATGGGATCGCCGAGGATAGGAAATAATTGAGTTTCGCCATTAAGTTGCATGAGAGTTATCCTTGTTGCTTGTGAGTATTGGCTCGTTGACTTGCATCTTGCGCAGCAAGATAAGCAAAGACAATGCCAGGCCCTAAAGTAATCCCAGGGCCGGGATAAGTCCCTCCCATAATCGAATTAAGATCATTGCCACAGGCGTATAAGCCTTCAAGCACACTGCCATCCTCGCGGATTAAGCGGGCTGAAGTATCCGCTTGCAAGCCCTTAGCACTGCCAATATCCGCAGGATAGAGTTTCACCGCATAAAAGGGCGCAGTTTTAATTGCACCTAGGGTCGGATTCGGTTGATGTGTGGCATCGCCATTAGCCCGTTGATAGACCGTAGAACCACGCTTAAACTGCTGATCCACGCCTGTTTCTGCTGCCGCATTCATTTGCGCAACAGAGGCTTTTAGATTCTCGAGCGGTACTTGTATTTTTTGGGCTAATTCATCCCAGCTGTTCCCTGACAATAAATAACCATCAGCTAAATACGGGTCTAGCTGATCTCCTCCTAAACGCACCATCCCCAAACCGTATTTCTGAATCGCGGTGGCATCACAAATAATCCATACTGGATTTGTCCGTGTCCCACCTGCGAGCATTTGCTTAGCGAACTCGTGATAAGAACAGCTTTCATTCACAAAGCGCTGACCCGTTTGGTCAATGCACATCGTTCCGGGCTTGCTGCGATCAAATACAAAATGCGGGAAAACGGCAAGGCTCGCATCAGCACGGTGGCGAATCGAGACCGGTGCCCAAAATGCAGGCTGATCCTCTGCTTGACCATAACCAGCCCCTAAAGCTAATACTTGTTTATGTAACTCACCGGTATGACCAGGTGCTGTCGGGCTAAAATCAGGAACACCGGTGGGGTATAAAGTTTTGCGTTTATCTAGATCACGCCCAAAGCCTCCTGTGGCTAAAATCACCCCACCTTTCACTTCGATTTGCTTCTTGATCCCTGCCTGTTGCAGGCTTAGTTGCACTGAGCCATCTGGCTTGAGTTTCAAATCCGTGACTTCTGTGGAAATGCTTAGCTCAATCTTTCGCTCTAGCACGGAGGCCAACATTCGTGCAATCAAAGCATGCCCCATGACACTGCGTGCAGTTTGCCCATATAACACTTTATCACGGTAATAGCGCCCAACTAGCTTCAGGGTATAGAGCAAAGACTTCGGGTTTTTAAAGCGCTGCAATAGATGACTAATATCTTCACGATTGACCATCATCCCTCCTAAGACCGTGAATTCTGGAATGGGAGGGCGCAATAATTGCAAATTTACCCCTAAATGCCCTGCATGATAGGGCAAGGGTTCTAAAGCACGACCATTGACCGTCGCCCCCGGTAAATCCGCTAAATAATCAGGATGATAAGCGCAGGCTCGAAACGCGACTTGAGTATGATCCACTAAACAATGGATCGCCTGCGCCCCGGCATTAAGAAAAGCCTCCCGCATAGCACGCGGGGCATGCTCACCCACTGCCGCATCTAAAAAAGTCATGACTTGCTCAAAACTGTCTTCAGTTGGAGTATCGGCGCAATAACGAGTCAAGGGCACCCAAGTCGTACCACCGGATAAAGCCGTGGTACCGCCAACATATTCGGTGCGCTCTACTAACAGCACTTTACTACCCGCAATGGAGGCAAATAAAGCGGCCGCCATCCCTGCTGCCCCTGTACCCAACACAACCACATCATAGTGTGCCTGATCAGGGAGAGTCGCCAACCAGTCACTTGCTTCTGTCTTCGCCATTCAAGCCTCGCTGAGTGGATGACTCAAGACTAGGCTTAAGTCAGGTCATTCAAGATCTTCGATGCTTACATAAATTTGAATTAATTTCAATAATTGAAATAGTTTCCATATTTATCTTTATTTGCTATCTTAGTTATCATTCCTGTTTCAATTGAATGGAAGAGGCAAGCAGTATGAGTAGCGCCCTAGAAAAAGCTTTAGCCGTCTTAGAATTTATGGTTCGTCGGCCTTTGGGTTGCCCAGTCAGCGAAATCGCCAGTTCTTTAGATATGCCGATCAGTGGTGTTCACCGCCTATTAAAAGAACTAGAACGCAGCGGTTATGTACGCCAAGCACACAGTATGGGCGAATATACCCTCACCATTAAATTAGCCTCCTTAGGTTTATCTTTCTTAGGGCAAGCAGGGTTTTGTGATCTCAGCCAGCCCATCCTTGATGAATTAGCCCATACCAGTAAAGAATTAGTACGCTTAGCGCTCGTAGATAATAATCAGTTGATTTGGATCGGGGTGGCTCAAGGGGCAAGCTCGGGTTTACGTTATGATCCGGGTAGTGAACAAGGGCAAATAGCGCATTTAGCTTCGTCAGCGGGGGGGCAGGCTTGGCTAGCATCCTTGAATGAGGAGGCGGCCATCGCTTTAGTCATGCAGCAAGGCCTAGATAAGCCCCAACTCGCGGGTACAGCTGCCCCACAATCCATTACTGAATTATTGCAAATCCTAAGAGCTACTCGTGAACGCGGTTATAGCCTAAACAGTGATAGCTTCCTACAAGGTATGGCTGCAATGGCAAGCGTGATTTATCAGCCTGATACCCAGCAAGCGATTGGTACAGTGAGTATTGCAGGCCCTTCAGTACGTTTTACCCCTGAAGTCATGCACCATATGGCCGCCGCTTTAAAACAAGCCGCTATCGATTTAGGCGAAGCCAGCCGTGCTTCTTTGTATTTCAATAAGTATCACCCCAAACCGATGCTTAGGAAGATTGCATGAGTACCCCGCCGCTTACTAACTATGATGTAATTGTAATTGGATCAGGAGCTGGTGGTTTAGCCACTGCCGTGACAGCGGCTCACTTTGGCTTAAAAGTCATAGTGCTGGAAAAAACCGCTGTCTTAGGGGGGACTAGTGCATGGTCGGGGGGGTGGATGTGGATACCACGCAATCCTTTGGCACAACAAGCGGGCATTCAAGAAGATAGCAGCGCTCCCTTAGAATACTTAATCAGTATCATGGGGCCTGCAGCGGATAACCCCAAAATTCGCCGCTTTCTCGAAGTCGCCCCGCAGATGGTAGAATTTTTCCAAACTCAAACCGCACTGCAGTTTATCGACGGCAATAAAATCCCCGACTTCTATCCACTGGCAGGGAGTACCGACGGTGGGCGTTCTGTCTGTGCTGCCGCTTTTGATGGTCGTGAATTAGGCGCTGCACTTCAAGATTTACGTCCCCCTTTAAGTGTGATTTCACTTGCAGGTATGGGCATCGCTTCTGGGCAAGATCTGCGACATTTTTATAATGCTACCCGCTCACCGGCTTCAGCTTTTTATGTGCTCAAGCGTCTTAGCAAACATCTATGGGATTTGCTGCGTTATCAACGCAGCCTGCAATTAGTCAATGGCAACGCATTGATTGCCCGCTTATTAAAATCGGCTTTGGATAAAGGTGTTGAATATCGTACTCATGCGCAGGTACTTGAACTCAGCCAAGAAGGTGAACGAGTCACTGGCATCAAAATGCTCTGGCAAAATCAGACGCAAACCTTAATTGCGAATCAAGCAGTCGTGCTGGCTAGTGGTGGTTTTCCGCATGATCCAGCCCGCCAACAACAATCGTTTCAAGCCCAAAATGGTAGCTTGCATTATTCCGCCGCTCCCAAAACTAATACAGGAGATGGTATCAGGCTTGCGAAGCAACTAGGGGCTAATTTAAGCAATTTTGCACATGCAGGAGCATGGGCACCGGTTTCTATAGTGCCGACGCCTGCAGGTGAAACTATTCATTTCCCACATCTGATTGATCGGGCAAAACCGGGGATTATTGCTGTCTTACCGAATGGTCAACGTTTTGTGAGTGAAGCTGATTCTTATCATGAATTTATGATCCAACTCTTTAAAGCTACTCCTGCAGGGCAAGAACCCTATTGTTGGCTAATTGCGGATCATAGAGCACAACGACGCTGGGGTTTAGGTTGGGCAAAACCCTTTCCATTTCCTCTCTACCCCTATTTAAAAAGTGGTTATTTAAAACGGGCTGCAACCCCTCAAGCGTTGGCAGCACAATGCGGAATCGATGTGGCTCAACTCACAGCGACCCTTCAGACTTTTAATGCCGATGCTGAACTTGGCCTAGATCGCCAATTTCAACGTGGAGCATCCCCCTATAACCGGATACAAGGTGATCCAGAGCGGCAGCCTAATCCCTCACTCGCCCCTTTAAATCAAGCACCCTTTTATGCGGTGAAACTGGTTGTAGGCAGTTTAGGCACTTTTGCAGGCATTCAAACCAATGAAAATGCCCAAGTCCTCAATACCGAACAACAAGTCATTGAAGGTTTATTCGCAGTCGGCAATGACATGGCAAGTATTTTTCAAGGCCATTATCCAAGCGGCGGCATTACTTTAGGCCCAGCCCTGACTTTTGGTTATGTGATTGGCTGTACCCTCGCCAAGCAAACCTTTACCCCATCATCCTAGGAGTTAACTCATGCAGTATTACGAACTGACCACTTTAAAAACCGTCTTATTTGGGGCAGGCAAAGCAGCAGCGGGCATACAAAGCTTTTTAGCCCAAGGCCAAGGTACACTCTTAGGCGCATGGAGTGCCGATATTGGTGCTTTAAATGAAGTGTATTTATTACGTACGTTTAATTCGTTAGCCAGCTTAGTTGAAGAACGTCAACGGGTATTGCTCGCTGATAACCCTTATGGCTGCTTGGAATTTTTGGTCAATTACAGTAGTGATACTTATCTGCCCTTTGACTTCCTCCCACCAGTGCAAACTGGCCATTATGGCGCAGTTTATGAAATTCGAACCTATCACACTAAACTTAACGGTCTTGCACCAACCATTGAAAAATGGCGGGCAGCTATTCCCGCTCGTACTGAACAATCTACGATGACGATTGCGATGTATGCCTTCGATGGTGCGCCCCGCTTCACCCAAATTTGGCCTTATGCCTCGGCCAATCAACGTGCTGAAGTACGCGCTAAAACGGTGGCCGATGGCATCTGGCCTCCTAAAGGTGGACCTGATTGGTTAAGCCCGAATATGACCTCTACCCTTGCCCTTCCACTAGCATTTTCACCCTTGAAATAAAGGATGCAGGCCATGAGTTATCGTTTTTCTTTAGCCTATTTAACAGTGATGGATGTTCAGCCACCCGAAGCAGTGCAGATTGCCGCAGCCACAGGTTATCAGCATGTGGGTTTGCGCTTATGGCCTGCAGGTACTGAAGCAGCCTTTCCGATTTTCACCAATAAACAGGTTTACCAAGCTACGCAGCAAGCCTTGAAAGATACTGGTGTGACCGTGGCTGATATTGAGATTATTCGCCTCAATGCGCAATTTCAGGCCGATCATACCCGTCCTTTTTTAGAATCTGGGGCAGGCTTAGGGGCGAAAAATATTCTAGTGGCAGGCGATGACCCTGATCTACAACGCTGTGCGGATAAGTTTGCCGAGTTTTGCCAATTAGCCGCAGAATACGATATGACCGCCGATTTGGAATTTATGCCATGGACACAAGTCCCGAATTTAAACGCAGCCCTGCAGGTGATTAAACAAGCTCAACAACCCAATGCGGGCTTATTAATTGATGCCCTGCATTTTGCCCGTTCCGCAACGAGTTTAGCTGAAATTGCCGCTGTTGATCCCAAACTCATTCACTATGTACAGTTTTGCGATGCCCCAGCCGATTATGAACACACGACCGCAGCCTTGATTCATACTGCACGGGCAGAGCGTTTGATGATGGGTGACGGCGAGATTGATTTGCTCGGCTTATTAAAAGCTCTACCGCAAGATTTAGTGTTGAGCTTGGAAATTCCGCAGCAAAAGCGCTCGAAAACAGTGACCGCGAAACAGCGGGCAGCCGAGGCGATTCTAAAGATGCAAAGCCTGATCGCCCTTCATTAAGGAGTATTAAACCCTTCACTATTACTCAGAACATTTAGGTATTGAGGTTGTTTAATAACCAATCCACAGGTACTCTACCCTGAGCTTGTAAAAATGCATTAGCGCGGGAAAATGGACGGCTACCGAAAAACCCCCGATGTGCCGATAAGGGAGAAGGATGAGCGCTACTAATAATACAATGACGGCTAGGATCAATCAGTGTAGCTTTAGTTTGTGCAGGTTTGCCCCATAGCATAAAAACCACAGGCTGCGCTTGTGCGCTAACAGCTCGGATAACTTGATCTGTGAATAATTCCCAACCCCGCTTTTGATGGCTGCCCGCCTTACCCGCCTCCACAGTCAGCACCGTATTGAGCAGCAACACACCCTGTTGCGCCCATGCTTGCAAACAACCGGTATGGCTATTATCAAGGCCTAAATCCGCTTGCAATTCGCGGTTGATATTAAGTAACGAACGCGGCAGTGGAGTAAGCTGTGGCTGGACTGAGAATGCCAAACCATGAGCATGCCCCGGTGTCGGATAAGGATCTTGCCCAAGAATCACGACCTTAACCTGATCCAAAGGTGTGCTTTGTAAGGCATTAAAGCGCTGCTCCACAGCAGGCAAAATCTGTTTCCCTGCTGCAGCTTCAGCTTGTAGGAACTCACTCAGGGTGAGTAAATAAGGCTTGGTGAATTCTGCACCAATAGTGGCTTGCCAACTTGGGGGAAGTAAGGGGGGTTGCATCTATTGACCTTGTTTGATCATTATTAAAATCACTTACGTAATCACTTAGCGCCCTTGCGTAAGCCCAAACTAAACTCTGACTAAGCTGAGACCTCCAAGCCTGCTTCAGCACATAGTTTCTGCAAGTTATTATACCCCAATTAAGAAATAAACTTTCCATTTCATGGATATGCTACATGAATCAAGTTATTACCCAAATCAAACAGGATGCTAAACTCAAGGGTTAGCACCCCATCTGCTAGGCATTTAAATTCAAACCAATTATAAATTAGCCTCACAAAAACAATGCACCACCGTACTAAAAGGCTGATTAGGCTTCAATAAGTGTTTGAACTGCATTGCATCAGTTTGCAAAGTGCTCAGCTCTGCTGGCAATAGCTTAGGCGCTAAGCTTTCAGGTAAATAGGCCTGTAGTTCACTTAATAATTCTGCCCCTTTCAATTTTTCAAACAGCCAATCGTATTCACTCTGATCCGATTCGATATAATGGGCGGGGGCTTGCTCATCTAAGTTTGCTAATTGTTTGGCCGTCACAACGGCCTCTTGCAAGCCGCCTAAAGCATCCACTAAACCACGGTCTAAGGCTTGCTTACCCGTCCAAACCCGCCCTTGCGCGACTTCATTCACCGCCTCTACACTCATATTGCGGGCTTGGCTGACATAGCCTAGGAAGTTTTGATAAGTAGCCTGAATATTAGAGGCTAAGAGCTTTTCAAAACGGGGATCGAGTGGTTTAAAAGGATCACCCGCACTTTTTAACCAAGTGGTCGCATAACCACCTTGATGAATCCCTAATTTATCCATCAAACCTTCAAGAGTGGGGAATAAGGTAATCACCCCAATAGAGCCAGTGATAGTTGCCTCATCCGCATAGATTTTGTCAGAGGCAGTCGAAATCCAATAACCACCTGAAGCCGCGACATCGCCCATCGACACCACTACGGGTTTACCTGCCTCACGGGCGGCTGCTAATTCACGACGAATTAATTCAGAACCAAAGACCGCCCCCCCGGGGGAATTAACGCGCAAGACAATCGCTTTAATTGTCTCA
>JBJOOT010000056.1:0-18661 GCA_046051185.1 Pseudomonadota bacterium
TGTAAGTCATGACTATGCTGGCGCAACGAGGCTAACGAGCAACGTAAGGCTAAAACTTGTTGCTGAGCTATATCCAATTCATTCATTTCCCATAAAACGGGCTTAGGCTTTGCTTCAGGCTCAGATTCAGGCACAGAAAACTGTACAACCGTCTCACGGAATAATTTATCCATATCCAAGCAGCCTTGTTTATAAGCAACTGGATTTTTTAAACGCAGTTCCTCTCGTAAATAAAGGCGAATCGGCTCAGGCACGAGCAATAAATCATGGTGACTCGGAATTGGTGGGGCTAATAAATGCAAGCGGCGTAGATTCTCAATCACCCAATGCCAATGATCTTCGTTTAAGCGCCCTAAGGGAGCTAGGAAACGAATATAATCATCGCGGCGGCTCAACCAACGCTCCACAAAGGTAGAACGAAAGACTAATTTCATTGGTAACTGCGGCACTGCTTGATCACTGAGACTCAGTAGATACAATAAAGTCATATCTGAAGCGCCCGCTAATTTCAGCTGAAACGCCGCTAGCACACGGCGCAAAGCTCGCCCATGTGGGCGTTGATCAAATAACACCGGAATACTTTCTAAACCATTTAAGCGCCCCGCATACCAACGCTTTAGATAAGCACTGAGTAGGCTTAAAGTTAAAGGATCATTTTCAAAATTTTGTGCAACTTGTTCTAATTTAGTCAGCTCAGCTTTGATACCTTGTGCCAGCAAAAACTGCCCACCAGCAAAGGCACTCGCTTCAATCATTGCTTGATTAGTTGTTTCTTTATTAATTGTATCTGCCGTAAAGATTGGATTACCAGACATCATCAGCCCCCGATAATAGACCTTATTCAGCCCTAGGTCTTTGCTATTAGTTATCTAAGCACCTTAAGATGTATTGTCAGGCAGGTCAATAGCTCTATTCAGTTGCGAGTGGCATCTGGGTGATGAGTTCTTCTGAACCCGGTAAAGGTTTGTCGACCAGTTCATTGACGATCAACGCCTCTGGGTGAGTGGCTGTTTGATCGATGGGCTGTTCATTTGGATCAACAAGGGCATTCGCCGTTGTGCTTATATCGGATAAATCAGTCGTCATACTTTCCCAGCAAGCTTTAATATTCGCCTCTCGCTCACTGCCTTGCAAACCTTCATCATTCGCATAGCTTTCACATAGCTCCTGCATGAGTTTTTTGCTATCTGTATCCACCGGAGCTTCAGCCGCCACGGCATCCTGTACGGGTAAGAGACTACTTGTATCTGCTTGCAGGGGTAAACTCATGAACATTAATAAGAGTGAACCCAGACCATAGATCATTATTTGCATCTTAATTTTTAACCTCCATACTATTTTAGTTTTAGATCATCCCTAAATAGATTATGGACTCATTCTCAGAAAATTGGTTCACTCCTCATGCGGCGACACCAATAATTTTGGCGGGTGGTAAATAATCACGCTGACCTAAATACCAATCTAAAGAACTTGAACTAACAGGTAAAGGTAGCGGAATATTATCCCATTCTATCAAGCCTTTACCGGGAATAAACTCATATAAAGCCTCCGCTTTAGGGTCTTTTACGGCCAGCTGTAACCATTCATTGTCTAATAATTGCTTTAAATAAGCTTGACGCTGATAAATAGCGCTGACCGTTTCCACTAAAGCTTCTACCACAACTAATAAACGCATTGGCTCATGGAGTTCAGTCATTTGCTGCGCTAACCCTGTCCGTAAATCACTCGCTGTCCCCTCCATCACTGCAAAGCCGCCCACTAAATTATGCAAAATCTTACTGCCAGACCCCAAATAGCCGTTTTGAATCCGTGAAAAATAATAATCAAGCGCAATCCCAACCCCCACAACACCATTTCCTAATAATTGACCCTCTAATAACACTCCATTGGGGTCTTGTTCATAATCGTATGAAATCAAGAAGGAACGTCGATCCCAAAAGCGTTGTTGGCTCATGGTACGCTTACCAATAAAAGCGACCGCACAGCCTTGATGCCCTAATTCTGCGCGGGCTTGATCGGGTGCTGCTGCACGATTATGAACATGCCGAAAGGCTTGTGCAGGTGAAAGCGTTAAAGGAGCCGTAGCAAATTTTCGGCAGCGCTCATGAGCAGAGGCTTGGGAAGCTATCTTTAACTGTGCTTGTAAATACTCAAATTCAACCTGATGGCTTGATGGAATTAAATCTGTATCAAACCAAGTCAAATCATCATTGGTGGTATCATGCTCAACAGCAACAAACCAAGTATCGGCGGGAATATAGATACGATGCTGAAGCGCTAAACCCGCTCGTACCTCAGGCTCATTAATACTCCCCACAAAAGCACGCGCATTCGGCCCACCAAAACGGCCACTACAAGCCCCACAGCCATACGCTAATAAATGTGGATTGTTTAAATGCTTCGCTCGATGCGCAACTAAACAAATCAGACGGCTAAACTGTTGAGTAAAACCCGCCGCCTTAATAAAGACCGCGATCTTTTCGATTTTTTCCTCCAAACTCAGCCCCAGTTGAAGCCTAGCATGAGCTGAAGGGGCTTGAGTTGGTTTTGGAGTAGTAGCCGTGTATTGCACCCGCAAATTAACTGGTTCCAAAAGGCGTTTAATTAGTTGTTGCTTATGCCGTTGATAAGAACCAGCCGCTAGACTACGCCCCCATAATTCACTGATCGCGAAGCTAGTCATCAAGGGCAAACTCAAAAAAGTTTGCCAAACGGTTTGGCGTAAGGCATGACTTTTGAATAATTTAAGGCTTTCTAAACCCTGCAGTCGATGGCTATAACGGGTGATCTCGGCGGGTGAATCGCTCGGATCTGCGATTTCGCGAAACTCATGAACAGCCGTCACAACTGGCTGGGCTAATTTAAGTGTTTTTGGATTATCAAAGCTGCGCCAATAATTAGGTAAACCAAAAACTCCAGCGACCCCCAAAGTAACAAAGCGTGGTTCAATTTCCTCTAAATGCCGCCGAATCGACTCCTCACGATCATCCATACAAAACAGTAGTTGAGCTAAAGGCTGACTCGGTTGATTCAGTTGGATCGGACTCATTAAGGCATTAAATATTGACAAGCGATAATGATGCTCATAAGCACGTAGCCATAAATAACCACGGGTATTGGGATCATCCAAAGCTTGCATCAAAAGGCTAATCCGCCCGATTTGCTCACGGGTTAATTGCTCTAACTGTTGAGCCGCTAACCCTAGATGTTGGGATAAGACAAATACCCGCCAGACTACTTGGTACATATCCATCCGTACTGGCAAAGTAGTCCCTGCGGCTAATTTCCAAGTCATAATCATATGCGCTAACTGATGCCATTGCTCTGCTGAAATCTCATCCCCAATCCCACTCAATAGACCTGAAGCCAGCATTTGCAAATGCTCTGGTAAGCGAGCCTGCCAAGCATAAAAGCGAACTAATAATTCGGGTAAATTATGATTGAAATACCCTCGTAATTCCGGCAAGGAAGCCTCAATATTCCAATGCTCACGAGTCACTTGACGACAGTGCAAATGCTCAAGAACTAGGCGTACTGCTAAATAGTCTGCCAGCGCCACGGCTGTTGTTTGCTCGGCATAGTGTGGATGCTGAGCACGCCAATTCACCATGCCCGACCAACCTGGCATTTCTAAAGCCAAACTACGCAAATAAGCGCCCCAGTTTTCACGGGCAATTCCAATCCGCATCAGTTCACTGCGAATAATCGCTAAGGGATTATCATCCAAAGAAATAATGTAATCATGCCAAGGATCTAATTCACTAAACCCCGGAAAATGATCATTCAGGGCTAAGTTTTTCCAATAAGCTAAAAAGCCTCCTGATTTTTCACTTAACCCCGAAAGCTCTAAATCCAGCCATTGACCTAACTGACGAAACAGTAAAGGGCATAAAGCATGCAAAACATCCTCACCCGTCAAGGCCTTTAACAAACCACGTAAAGTTGTCACCGGACCTACTTGCTCAATTAAACGCTGTAGGCGTTCATGACCAGCGAGGCTAACTTGTTGCTCCATATCCAGCTCATCTAAATGGGCGGTTTCTTTAATTTCCTGCCATAAATGGCTCAAATTACTGGCACTTAAATAAGTAACCGCTTCGGGATGAGAAAAGTCGTCATGAATATCAAGCAAGTTTAAGGTTGCTGTCCATAAGGCTTGTAAAGCTTGCCCCTGATTGGCAGGCTCTACTTGTGCGGCTTTTAATAAGCGAGCTTGGCTAGTTGCAGCAATCGTAGGCTGAAATTGTTCAAGTGCTTGCTCTTCTTCAATCTTCCAGCGTACTTGTCGATAACTAAGCTTTTTAATCGGATGTAAGAGCATTAACTGGCTTAAATCACGAACAGTCCAACCTTCCAAGACTTGCTCATTAGAGCCAAATTCCGGCTCATGGTCTAATACTGCCTGTAGATCAGCGGTAGTGATTCGGCCTTGGTCATAAAAACGTTTGTATTCACTTTGACTGAGATAAGCCAGTGCACCGGTACGCTGATAAACCTGCCTTAATGCTTGTGCAAAGGGTAATTGCTCATAATGCATCAAAGGATTGAAATGCACAAAATCAGGCAGGGGGGCTTGAATAGGGAGCACTGTCGTCAATGCATCAATTTGTTTTTGGAGATAAAGATGCTGCGCTTGAATGTCCATACCCTTCCACAAAACGGATTCAGAAAATAAGGATATGAACATTAATTCTTATGAGGGGTCAAGCGCTCTAAAGGAAGAGAACGCTACAATAGGCAGTAGAATACCGCAGGCCAGCGATTAAACACAGCTACCCGACAATCAGCCCGTGACCGCTTGCACAAGATAAGTAGGCAGCGGAGCCGACTTACCTGTACGCCGATCCATCCACACGACTTTAGCATAGCCTTCACTGGCCATCTGATTTGGCTCAGAAAGCGCAAATACTTCATACCAAGTCATAAAGCTTGAACGTCCAAGCTCGCCCACATAACAATCAATACGGACACTATCAGGGTAGGTGATTGGCTTTAAAAAGGTACACCCAACATTGATCACGACCGTTGCGAAATCACCTGCCGTGATTTGATTACCCAACATATTTACCAACATTTGTACCCGCGCCTCCTCAAGATAGCGCAGATACAGAGCATTATTCACATGCCCAAAGGCATCCATATCCCCCCAACGTACAGCTAAGGTACAGCTGTACACTAAACGACGTGGACTTAGTTCACTCATATTAACTAGCTTTCACCCGTACATAACGCCCTGGTGCATCCTCGAGTGCAGTTAACTGACCTGCACCGGGTACACGAGCAGGAGCTTCACCACCTGCATATTGAGCGACCCATTGATCCCAATCATGCCACCATGATTTTTTTACTAGAGTAGCCGCTTGTAACCATTCTTCCGCCGAGGGGGGTAATTGTTCATTCACCCAATGACCGTATTTATCTGCCGAGGCAGGATTAATAATGCCCGCAATATGCCCCGACTGACCGAGTACAAAGCGCACTGGACCTGAGAATAATTGTGCACCCTCATAAGTACTCGGCCAAGGGGCAATATGATCATCATAAGCTGAGACAAAATAGACAGGTGTTGTGACTTTGCTCAGATCAATTCCAGTGTTTAATAACTGAATACCATTCGGCTGACAGAGTTTATTTTCTAAATACATCTTACGTAGATAGAAACTATGCATAGCAGCGGGCATCCGTGTACTGTCTGAATTCCAGAACAGTAAATCAAAAGGCATGGGGTCTTTGCCCAATAAATACAAATTCACAAAGAATGACCAAATTAAATCATTCGCTCGCAGCATATTGAAAGCTGCCCCCATATTCTTGCCATCTAAATAGCCGCCGTTGTCCTCCATCCGTCGCTCTAAAGCAGCTACTTGCGGTTCATCTAAGAACACACCAATTTCACCCGGCTCAGAGAAATCGAGCAAAGTTGTAAAGAAAGTAGCGCTTTTAATGCGATCATCCTGATTGGCTGTCAACCAAGCTAAAGTCGCTCCAGTTAAAGTCCCACCTAAACAATAACCAACGATATTAACTTCGCGCTCACCCGTGGCTTGTTCAATCGCATCCAAGGCGGCCAAGGTACCGGCACTGAGATAATCATCAAAGCTTAAATGGGCTTGCTCAGAACTTGGGTTAGCCCATGAAATAATAAATACCGTATGCCCTTGATCAACTGCCCATTTGACATACGAGTTTTGCTCACGCAGATCGAGAATATAAAACTTGTTAATCCAAGGTGGAACGATTAACAAGGGACGCTGATGTACCTTTTCAGTACTCGGTTGGTACTGAATGAGTTCCATCAGCTGATTGCGGAAGATCACTTTCCCTGGTGTCGTAGCAATATCCTGACCTAGTTCAAAAGCCTTCATATCGGTCATCCGAATCCGCAATTCACCCTCTTGAAAATCATTGAGTAGATTTTCCATGCCTTTGACTAGGTTAGCACCTTGGGTGTCGTAGATCATTTTCCACACTTGTGGATTGCTGGCCGCATAATTATTAGGAGCTAATGCATCCACTAAGCTATTTAAAAAAAAGGCGGCCTTTTGGGCTTCATGCTCTGGCAAACCTTCCGTTATCTTAATTAACTTTTTCCAATAATCTGCTAGATTTAAATAGGCTTGCATCAGAGTTTCGCCAGCAGGATTTTCGCGCCAAGCAGGGTCTTTAAAGCGCCGATCTTTGAGGCTGGATTCGTCGCTAAGGCTTATGCCCGAAAACCCAAGCATTTGCAAACCGATTCTTTGGCCTAACTGTGCTTGATCTTGAAGCAGTTGGTAGTTTGCCTGTGCAACAGCAAGGGGATGCCAAAATAAATTGCTAGCCCAACGCAAAGCTGAGTTTTGAAAGGCCAAATCACCTGCAGAAAAGCGAGGTTTCGTCTTAAGATTGGCACTGGCTGCACGCAATAGAAATTGCTGCCACAAGCCAAAAGCCTTATTGAGATTGGCATGAAGTTCAAAAGGGTCAAATTGATCAGCAGTCGTATTGGCTTCAAAGGGTTTGCCCATTAGCTGCGCTCCTTACATTAGCGTGGCTGTGAAAATCGGAAGATATAGAATGAAATGGTTTGTCGATTTGCATAGGTTTGCCGGACATCATAAAGATTTTGATGCTTAGCACAAGAGATTTTCTGATAAAAGCCAATCAAGCGGCTGAAGATTTTTCCCCCGCTCAGTCTGCTAAACTCAACGAAGATAGCCACTCAGAAACTTTGCGAGTATTCTGCGCGAATCGCAGCAAATTACTTTAACTTAGCAGGATTAACATGCGTACAGAAAGCATTTGGAATCTGGATTCTGCCCGCCAGCTTTACCGAGTTCGTCATTGGGGCAATGGTTATTTTGATATTAATGAGCAAGGCCATGTAGCCATGTGCTTGCCCCACAGTCAACAACAAGTCGACCTCTATGAATTTGCGCAGCGTGTGCATCAAGAGAATGGCATGCGCTTTCCATTACTGGTGCGCTTTGTGAATGTCTTGCATGATCGCGTTCAACGCCTGCAAATTGCATTTAATAAAGCCATTGCTGAATCAGGCCAAACCAATCGTTATACGGCTATTTATCCTATTAAAGTCAATCAGCAGCGCAGTGTCGTCCAACAAATTTTGGCAGGTGGCAAACAACAAGTCGGCCTTGAGGCTGGAAGTAAACCAGAGTTAATGGCTGTACTTGGCTCAGCCCCAGAAGGTTGTACGATTATCTGCAACGGCTATAAAGATCGAGAATATTTGCGCCTTGCTTTAATCGGGCGGCAAATGGGACACAAAATTTATATCGTCATTGAGAAGCCTTCCGAGTTATTAGAAACCTTAGAAGAAGCTGAAAAGCTACAAATTGAACCTCTCTTAGGTATACGGGTACGCTTATATTCACTGGGTAAAGGTAAATGGCAAAATACTGGCGGTGAGAAATCTAAGTTTGGCTTATCTGCGGCTCAGGCTTTAAATATGCTCACAACCCTCAAGCAGGCTGGCAAAATCGACTGCTTACAGCTCTTACATTTTCATATGGGTTCGCAGATTGCCAATATTCAAGATATTCAACGCGGGATGCGTGAAGCCAGCCGTTACTTTGCTGAACTGCATCAACTAGGCGCTAATATTCGCGTGATTGATGTAGGAGGGGGCTTAGGCGTGGATTATGAAGGCTCCCGCTCGCGCAGCGAAGGCTCGATCAATTATACGCTACAAGAATATGCAAATACGGTAGTACGCAGCGTATTGGATGCTTGTGAGGATTACCAAGTACCGATGCCGGATTTTATTACCGAATCAGGGCGAGGTATGACTGCACATCATGCCGTGTTAATTACCAATGTGATTGATACCGATCCCCAACAACCCGAACCGGCTCCTGTCATTCATAAGCCACAAGAGACTGATCCGACCATTTTGCATAATCTCTATCGGTTATTGCAAAATCTAACCACCTTACCCCCTTCTGAAGTTTATCATGATGCAGCCTATTGGTTAGGGGAAGCGCATGGTTTATACGCGCATGGCGCAATCAATCTACAGCAACGCGCCCAAGCCGAAAACCTACATCGCATCATTAGCCAAAAGCTGATTGCTAACCCTGAAATCTTTAATAGCTTAGAAGCTGAAATTCAAACGAATTTACGGGAACGCTTAGCTGATAAATATTTCTGTAATTTCTCTTTATTTCAATCCATGCCAGATGCTTGGGCGATTGATCAAATCTTCCCGATTATGCCTTTACACTGCCTAGATGAAGCTCCTAGCCGTCGAGTCACACTACAAGATCTAACCTGTGATTCGGATGGCACGATCGAGCGCTATGTTGAAAATGGCCGTTTAGAAACTACTTTATCCTTACACCCCTTAAAGCCGAACCAATCTTATCTTCTCGGTATTTTTATGGTGGGGGCTTATCAAGAAATTTTGGGGGATTTGCATAATTTATTTGGAGATACGGACTCTATCAATGTGGAACTGTTTCCCGATGGCAGCTATCAAATCAGTGAGCCTGAACGCGGAGATACGATTGACGAGCTACTCCGCTCTATTCACTTTGAGCCAAAAGACTTATTAGCTCAATGCCGTAAGAAGTTAGCCGCAGCGGTAGATAATACCGATCGTCAGAAAATGCTGCTGCGTGAAATTGAAGCAGGTTTAATCGGTTATACTTATTTAGAAGATTAAAAATACTCAGAGGGTTAGCTGTGGAGTATCTATTAATTGTGGCATTTGCAATAGGGCTATTGCTATTTCTGCTCAGCTGGTTACGGGTCATTATTGCTGGTTTCGCCCATCATTTTTTGACCGGTATCGTAGCTATTCTGCCGGTCGTGAATGTACTGGTGTTACCTAGTGTCTGGCATCAAGTGTATGCGTGGGTAATGGCGGGCTTTCTTGGCTTTTTGTTAGCCGTAGCAACTTGGTTTGCAGGGGCTGATAAGCAAGTCTATCAATACGCACATCAAGCCGGTTTTGAGCTGCCGACACAGCAACTGAGTCATCCGGTAGCGGCGAGTAATCTATCCACCGATCAAGCTACTGTGGAAGTTAAAATCCCTGCAGCCACTAATACGGTCACGGCGACAAAAACAGCGAATGATGATCCAAGTCAACCTGCGCACCCCTTGCCGACAGGTAAGGAACTACCTAAGACCGCTTTATTTACGATGACTTATAAAGCGGTCGATACTCAACAACTGGGTGAGTATCAAGGCCAATATGTTCGCCTTACCCAAAAAGATCGCCAACATTATGAAGGTAAATTATTAGGTACTGAAGCGGGTGCATTGAGAATTGAACGGCGCGTGAATGGCGGCTTGGTGGAACATAAGGTAAGCTTTGCCGATATAGTTTCCACTGAAGTCATGACCCGCGAATAAAAGGATGCTTTATGCAATGTTATGTGTATCGAAGTCGGCGTAAACAACAGACTTACCTATTTTTACCTGAGCGTGATGATTTTTCTCAAGTCCCTAGTTCATTGTTAAAACTCTTTGGGGATGCTGAGTTTTCGTTTGAATTTGAGCTATCCAATGAGCGTAAAATGGTCTTAGCTGAGGCTAGTGAAGTCAAACGTAATCTTCAAGAAAATGGTTTTTATCTGCAATTGCCACCGGGCGAAGAACGAGCTTGTTGAGATGACGATTAAAGCATTTGAAGGCCATTATCCGAACATTCACCCTGATGCCTGGGTGGATGAATCCGCCTATGTCAGTGGGCAAGCTAGTTTAGGCGCAGGCAGCTCCGTTTGGCCAATGGTGGTGATTCGTGCGGATATTAATCCCATCACCATCGGTGAAAGAACCAATATTCAAGATGGTGCGGTCTTGCATGTGACTCACGGTGGCCCGTTCACGACCCCAACAGGCTTCCCTTTAATAATTGGGGATGAGGTCATTGTTGGGCATAAAGCGGTCTTGCATGCTTGTACCATTGGGAATCGCTGTTTAATTGGTATGTCAGCCACCGTAATGGATGGAGCAGTCATTGGTGATGAAAGTATTATCGCAGCTGGTAGTCTAGTTCCACCGGGCAAACAATTAGCAGGTGGTTATTTATATGCAGGTAGCCCCGTCAAACAAATGCGCCCGATCACAGAGAAAGAACGCGCTTTCTTTAGCTATTCTGCAAATTATTACGCTAAGCTCGCTCAACGCACTGCAGCCTCTTAAACTTAAAGCTTAGGGACGCTTCTAATCCATCGCTAAGATAATCTTATTGTTGGTATTTTCTTTCACCCAAAACTGTCGGCTACGCACGGTTGAATCATGCGTAGCAATCACCTCATAAAATCCCGCCGGTACGGTAATACCTTGGGAATGTTGATAATAATTGCCAATATGCTGACGCTCCCCTTGCTCTAAACGAAACACTCGCCATGCCACTGGTTTAAACAAGGGCTGGTTATTCTCAACAGCAATCAAGCTTACCTGTACCACTGGAATATCAATATTTACGGTACTGAGATTGCCCGCCAAAATATTGACTACTTGTCGCCGCGCCACACCACTATAACTTGGCGTAATCTCATAAAAACCAGCGGGTACCCAAGCCTCTAAATATTGAGTGGTCTTAACGGTAAAATTAAGATTGGCAGGGTTCAAACTTTTAATAGTCCAATCAGCCGCATGATTTGCTGTGACAGCTAACCGCCCAAGCTCAGCTTTGAAATAAGGCCTACTGATGATGCCCGCTTGAATGGCTAATTCCTTATGTAGCGTAAACTGCCCAATGCTGAGTTTAATATGATAATGCCCATCCTTTAGTTTTAAAGAGCGGGCTTGCCCATACACCTGCTGTACCGGTACACCCTGAGCATCACTAATTTGCCAATGAACCGCCTGAGCAGGGACTTCTAAAGACTCTGCTAGTTGTACCTCCAAAATTAGATTGTCATCAGCAGCTGTTTTTGAAAGGGTAGGCGTAGTGCTTGTTTCGGTGCTTATACGAGTATCCACGACACTGAACCAAGCTTGCCGATTTAAGTCTGAACCTGCCAACGCATACCCGCCGAAGAGGCACAAACTAACACTGAGTAAACCGATCAGTTGAGAGGCAGGCTTAGACCTAGCAATAGCACGGCAAAACCCATCTAAGGCTATTATTTTTGTAATCATTCTTTTTGTGTCGGGGTTTGTTTGGATCAGCTTATCTAATCCAATTTTGAAGCAAGCTTCCAGCAAAAACCGATGGGTCATCCGGTTTATACGCTTGGCGGTTAAAGCAGCAGAACTGGCTCAGGTGGGGTTCAGACTTAAGATATCGAGTACTAAGATTAGTACTCATTAATGCTCATTAGCGCTGAGTAACTAAGTTGAAATGAGCTTGATAAGCTTGCTGTTGCTGAGCTGAAACGAGGCTCACGATCACCTGCCAATGCATTTCATTTTCACTACAGAGGGGTAAACTAAAACTGCCTTGCCAATCAGTAGCAGTTTGCTTAACAAGTTGTACGGTTTGAAATCCCATATACATATTAAGACCTTCAACCTTTAACTCGATCGCATCTATATCACTGAGGCCGCTTAGTTGCAAACTAGCCTGTATAGGCTTCATTAAAGGCACTGGTTGTGGGTTCAAGCTCAGCATAATCTGAGCTTGTTTATCACTTGCATGACAGCTAGCTTCCTGTAAAAAACAATTGGCTTCAGTGCTTAATTGGCGATAAGTTGTAGCGTTTTTATAGGAAGCTCCCTCACCTTGATAAACCCAATAACCCAATCCACCAAGGATGAAGGCGAAAGCTAATAACAAACTAAGCTTCAAGCCGCTGCAACCAAACCACTGTGACGTAAAAGAGCTTCAATTTGTGGTTTACGGCCTCGGAATGCGATAAAAGAATCCATCGCAGGGCGAGACCCTCCCACTTGTAAAATCTCTTCTAAGAAAGCCTGCCCCACCTCAGCAGAAAATAAGCCTTCCTCCTCAAAACGCGCATAAGCATCCGCAGACAGTACTTCTGCCCATTTATAGCTGTAATAGCCTGCAGCATAACCACCTGCAAAAATATGCGAGAAACTATGCGCCATGCGGTTGAAAGGAGGAGGGTTTATCACCGCTACTGCATGGCGAACTTCAGCTTGAATTTGCTCTAAATGCCCCGACTCAGCTGCTTGTGGATCTAAATGTAAGCGCATATCAAACAAGGCAAACTCTAATTGACGTACCATCATCATAGCTGTTTGAAAATGCCGAGCAGCTTGCATTTTATTAAATAGCTCAGTAGGCAATGGCTCAGCGGTTTGCCAATGCCCAGAGATCATCCTCAAAACTTCAGGTTCCCAACACCAATTTTCCATAAATTGGCTGGGTAACTCCACTGCATCCCATTCTACCCCATTAATTCCAGCAATATCGGGATAATCCACGGTAGTGAGCATATGGTGTAGGCCATGCCCAAACTCATGAAAAAGAGTCACCACTTCATCATGCGTAAACAGTGCAGGCTTATCACCCACTGGTGGTGTGCCATTACAAGTCATAAAAGCAACAGGAACTTGTAAACCTGCTTTACGCTTAAAACGCCCACAATAATCACTCATCCAAGCCCCACCACGTTTATGCTGGCGGGCGTATAAATCTAAATAGAATTCAGCACGTAAACTTCCATCCACATCAAATACTTGGTAAAAACTTACATCGGGATGCCAAGTATCAACTTCTGTGGTTTGTTGAATGCGCACTTTATAAAGACGCTCAACTAAGCTAAATAAACCTTGCACGACCTTACCAACTGGAAAATAAGGCTTTAAATCCTCTTCAGAGAAGTCAAAGCGCGCCTCTTTCATTTTCTCGCTGATATAAGTGACATCCCAAGCTTGAACCTCATTCATCCCAAGTTGTTCTTGAGCAAAAGTGCGTACCTCAGCAAACTCAAGCTCAGCAAAAGGTTTGCTACGTTTAGCTAAGTCTTCTAAGAATGCGACTACTTCTTGGGTAGTTTCAGCCATTTTCATCGCCAAGGATACTTCTGCATAATTAGCAAAACCTAAAAGCTCAGCCTCCTCTTGGCGTAGGCGTAAAATATCACGCATGGTTTGCGTATTATCCCAAGCTGGATTAGTTCCTAACTCAGAAGCACGGGTGGTATAGGCACGATATAGCTCAGCCCGTAACTCACGATTATCTGCATACGCCAAGACCGAGTAATAACTTGGAAAATCTAAGGTAAATACCCAACCTTCTAAATTACGTTGCTTCGCAGCCTGTTGAGCCATTTCTAAGCCAGATTCGGGAATGCCTGCCAAGGCATCAAGTTGGGTGATTTGCTTAAACCAAGCATTCGTGGCATCTAAAATATTATCCGAATACTTCGAGCTTAAGCTTGAAAGCTGTTGGCTGATCTCACGATAACGTTGTTTTTTATCCTCATCTAAAGCCACACCACTCAAACGAAATGAGAGCAAGCTTCGTTGCAAGGCATGTTGCTGGCTTACATCCAATTGCTGTTCTGTTTCAACAATTGCTTTAACCGCTTCGTACAAAGCTTGGTTTTGCCCCATTTCAGTATGGTAATCACTGAGCTTAGGTAGGCAAGCATTATAGGCCATACGCAGTGATTCTGTATTAGCGACTGCATTCAAATGGCTAACGGGGGACCATACTCGTTCTAAACGATCACCCGCTTCATCCAAAGGATAAATCAAATTATCCCAAGAAGGTTGTACCGTCTCTTGTAAACGTTGAGTTAACCATTGGCGATTTTCATCCAAGACTTGATCCAAAGCAGGCTCGACATGTTCCGCTTGAATCGCACTAAAACTCGGTAATCTGTCCACTGCTAATAATGGATTACTCATATATTTACCTTTCACTGGCCTATCACATCACGGGTTCGCTACTAACACACTAAATGTTTCACGTGAAACCTTAAATATCTAAATTCTCAACAGCTAAAGCATTGCTTTCGATAAACTCGCGACGGGGTTCTACTTGATCCCCCATTAAGGTTGTAAAGATTTGATCCGCACCAATGGCGTCCTCAATTCTAACTTGCATTAAACGACGAGCACTCGGATCCATCGTTGTTTCCCATAATTGGTCGGGGTTCATCTCACCCAAACCTTTATAACGACTAATCGTTAGCCCGCGATTCGCCTCTCGCATTAACCAACTCGCCACAGCATCGAAACGCTGAACTTCTTGTTTGCGCTCACCCCGCTGAATATAAGCACCTGCCGCTAATAAACCGTCCAATTCTTGGTTGACACGCATTAATAATTTCAGTTCAGGTGTCAAGAATAAGCCTTGGTCTAAGACTAATACATGATCTAAACCATGCTGACGACGACTCACTTCAATCGCCCATTGCTTATCATCTTCCTTACGAAAAGCGACTTTATACAGGCGCTCGCCATTCATACTTGTATTGAGCTGTTTAATCGCATTGTCCACCCAAGTGAAATAAGCATCTGCACTCAACTCTTCACTAGCCGCTTGCATAGGTTCGAACAATAAACTACTCAAAACATCATGGTCATAGCGACGTGCTAAACGACTAATAATTTGACGGGCAGAATTATACTGTTGCAATAAGGACTCTAAAGCCTCACCACTGATCGCGGGTGAATCGGCATCTAGATGCAGTTGTGAGCCATCTAAAGCTAATTGAATCAAATACGCTTCCAAGGCATTATCATCTTTCACATATTGCTCTTGCTTGCCCCGCTTCACTTTATACAGCGGGGGTTGAGCAATATAAATATGCCCACGTTCAACTAATTCGGGCATTTGCCGATAGAAGAAGGTGAGTAATAAAGTCCGAATATGTGAGCCATCGACATCCGCATCCGTCATGATAATAACCCGATGGTAACGTAATTTATCAGGGTTATATTCCTCGCGCCCAATGCCACAACCTAAGGCGGTGATTAAAGTACCGACCTCTTGCGAAGCTAACATTTTGTCAAAGCGAGCCTTCTCTACATTTAAAATTTTACCTTTTAAAGGCAAAATGGCTTGAGTTCGACGATCACGACCTTGCTTGGCCGATCCACCCGCTGAGTCACCTTCGACCAAGAATAACTCTGATAGGGCAGGGTCTTTTTCTTGGCAATCGGCCAGTTTTCCGGGCAACCCTGCAATATCCAAAGCCCCTTTACGCCGAGTCATTTCACGTGCTTTACGTGCGGCTTCACGAGCGCGAGCGGCTTCAATCATTTTGCCAGTAATTAAGCGTGCCTCCTGAGGACTTTCAAGTAAAAATGACCCCAAACGCTCATTCATGGCGGCCTCTACGACACTCTTTACCTCTGAAGAAACTAATTTATCTTTAGTTTGAGAAGAAAATTTAGGATCAGGCACTTTCACAGATAAAACAGCAGTTAAACCCTCCCGTGCATCATCGCCAGTGGGGCTAATCTTTTCTTTTTTAGATAAACCTTCAGTTTCAATATAATTATTTAGGGTACGGGTTAGCGCTGCCCGAAAGCCGGAAAGATGGGTGCCGCCATCACGCTGTGGAATATTATTCGTAAAACAGTACACATTTTCCTGATAAGAATCATTCCATTGCAAAGCAACCTCGACCCCTATCCCATCGTGGATGGTACTAAAATAGACGATACTAGGATGTACGGGCGTTTTATTTTTATTCAAATGGGCGACAAACGCGTGAATACCACCTTCATAGGCAAATACCTCTTCCCGTCCTTCGCCACGCCGATCAACTAAGCGAATCCTAACCCCAGAATTTAAGAATGAAAGCTCACGTAAACGCTTTGCTAAAATATCGTAGTGGAATTCAGTTTGCGTAAAAATAGTTGGACTCGGCCAAAAACGCACGGAAGTTCCAGTCCCCTCTGTATCGCCAATAATCGCCAATGGTGCCACAGGATCACCGAGTTTATAAATTTGCTGATGTAATTTGCCATGACGGCGGATCGTTAACTCCAGCTGTTCTGACAAGGCATTAACAACCGAAACACCAACACCATGCAAACCACCGGATACTTTGTAAGAGTTATCATCGAATTTCCCCCCTGCATGCAGTATGGTCATAATCACCTCCGCTGCTGAACGCCCCTCCTCAGGATGAATATCCACAGGAATGCCACGCCCATCATCGGAAACTTTCACGGAGCCATCACTGAAAATTTCAACTTTAATCTCTTTACAATAACCCGCGAGGGCTTCATCAATTGAATTATCGACCACCTCAAAGACCATATGGTGCAAACCAGTACCGTCGTCAGTATCACCAATATACATACCTGGACGTTTGCGGACTGCTTCCAAACCACGCAGTACTTTGATATTTGAGGAATCGTATTGTTGCTCGCTCATGACTTTTCCTAAGTATTCACCAGACGGATATGGCCTTGTTCCACGTGAAACAAATGTGCATCTGGAGGTAGAAATTCGGGTAAAGGTTGACGTGTGCTTGTGATAACCAATTGTTTCTGAGTTTTTTGTAAGACCTGAGCCAGCAGGTATTGGTTATCCACATCCAATTCAGCAGCTAAATCATCAATAGCAATTATACCACGTTTTGTATCGGTTGTGCTGATCGCCTCACTCTGCGCAAGTAATAAAGCAATACCTAATAATTTTAACTGTCCTCGAGAAGCTTGGCGTATTGCAGGGGCATCATTAATCGTAATCAACAAATCACCCCGATGTGCACCGAATAAACTAACCCCATAACGTAACTCTTGCTCTTGACGCTCTTGGAAGAACGCTTTAAGTGCAAGAGTATCAGTCGGATCAAGTTGTGCCGGAAACCCCGAATGTAAGCGCAAATGAATCTTACCAATAGCAGCATATAACAAGTCCACTGTATTTAAAGCAGTAGCAAGCGACTCTGTGGCTCTCAACCTAAATTGATAAAGTTTAGGTTGAGCCTGAATGAGTTGCTGCGTCCAATCGGACAAAGCGTAGCGTTGCTTAGGATCACGTAAACAAGCATTACGCTGCTTAAGAATGCGTTGATAATTTTTCCATACCTGTTGAAACTCAGCTTCACGATAAAAAGCTAACCAATCTAATAAGCCACGTCGATGCACTGGTGAGCCGATTAACAAATCAATACTATCTGGATGAATCAAGGTTAACGGCAAATGACTACTCAGCTCTGCTTGTTGACTCACATCAGCATGATTAATTCTAATACGAGTTTGCCCATTACGCTGTTTAGCAATACCTAAAGGATAACGAGTGGCTAAGGCTTCATTCACTAACTGCCCTGTCACTGTCAATTGTTCTGCCTGTTGACTAATCACCTCATGAATGCGATGAGTACGAAACGAACGTCCTCGAGATAAAATACATAGAGCCTCTAAAAAACTTGACTTACCTGAACCATTCGCACCAGTCAAAAAGCTCACCGTTGGTGATAAATTCAGCTCACTGTGCTGAATCACCCGACAATGTTGAATCACCAGTTGTTGCAGCCAAACGGACAAAATTTGACCTATAAGCGGATCGGCATAATCACATTACGAATCGCCTCATCCTGTGGATCAGTCACTAAAGCACTACTCTCCGGCGAGTTTAACTGCAAGATGATGCTGTCATGATTAATATGATTAATTGCATCCAATAGATAGTTCACATTAAAACCAATATTAAATTCTTCGCCTTGATAATTAATATCTAATTCGTCTTGCGCAGTTTCTTGCTCAGGATTATTTGACTGTACGGTTAAGACATTGGGTTTCAAACTCAAGCGCACGCCCCGAAATTTTTCATTCGACAAAATGGCCACTCGAGTCAACATATCTTTGAAAGCCTTACGATCCACTTCAATACTAATTCGCCCCTTAGCTGGAACAGCCGCTTGATAATCAGGATAACGCCCATCGACGAGTTTAGTGGTAAATTGCAGTTGATCAAGCTGCACTCTTAAGTGATTTTGACTAATTTGTAAATTAACAGGGGTTTTGGCATCACTACGCAATAAACGAGTTAGCTCAATAACTCCTTTTCGAGGTAAAATAAACTGCACTAAATTATCCACAAGTGCCGTTTCCTGTGGATAAGTATAAAGGGATAAACGATGACCATCCGTAGAAACAGTGCGTAAATAATTAGGGGCTAATTCAAGTAGTAAGCCATTTAAATAATAACGAACATCCTGATTCGCCATTGCGAAAGCTGTACTATCCAGTAAAACTTTTAAATCGGCTTCTGGTAATTGAAACTGATAGCTCTCGCCTAAATCATCTAAGCTTGGGAAATCCTGTG
>JBJOOT010000057.1:0-18584 GCA_046051185.1 Pseudomonadota bacterium
AATTTGCCAGCTGCCACGCGTGAAAATATGAATGAAACCCTAGCCCTAGCCGTGATGGAAGATCAACCTAGCTTGATTAAGCGCCCATTAGTTGATCTAGGTTCACGTCGTCTCTTAGGCTTTGATGCGGCAGAATGGAAAAATCTGTTTCAGAATTAAGCGACATACGCCCTCCTCTTTTAACCCTTTAACCACCACCAACCACCATGTCAGATACTTTAGTGCTTACGCAGCAATTAATTGCTTTGCCCTCTGTTACCCCTGCGGATCATGGCTGCCAACGCCTGATTGCAGAACGCTTAGCCCCCTTGGGATTTAAAGCTGAATATTTAAATTTTGAAGAAGTTGAGAATCTCTGGTTAAGACGTGGCACTAAAGGCCCGGTATTTTGCTTTGCTGGACATACTGATGTCGTCCCTACTGGCCCCTTAACGGCTTGGGATAGCCCCCCTTTTCAACCCGAAATCCGTGATGGCCTACTGTATGGGCGCGGAGCGGCTGATATGAAAGGGAGTATTGCTGCTTTTGTGATTGCCGCTGAAAATTTTGTGCGTGAGCATCCTGAGCATCAAGGTTCTATTGCAATGCTGATTACTAGCGACGAAGAAGGGCCTTCTAAATATGGTACTGTCAAAGTGGTCGAAACCTTAGAAGCCCGCCATGAAAAAATCACTTGGTGTTTAGTCGGCGAACCCTCTAGCTCTCAGCAACTGGGAGACATGATTAAAAATGGCCGACGGGGTTCACTGAATGCAAAATTGACTGTCCACGGCAAGCAAGGACATGTTGCCTATCCGCAACTGGCGGACAATCCGATTCATCGGGTAGCGCCTGCTTTAGCCGAACTGGCCGCTGAAGTCTGGGATCATGGAAATGAATTTTTTCCACCAACTAGTTTTCAAATTTCTAACTTAAATGCGGGCACGGGAGCAAATAATGTTATCCCCGGCAGCCTTGAAGCCTTAATTAATTTCCGCTTTTCGACAGAATTAACCGAAGAAGAAATTAAACAAAGGACAACAGCGATCTTAAATAAATATGTAAAAAATTATTACTTAGAATGGAGTTTATCGGGTCAACCTTTTTTAACTGCCCAAGGTAAATTAGTAGCCGCTACGGTTAAAGCCATTCAGGAAATTCTGAATATAGAAACTGAATTGTCGACTTCAGGAGGAACTTCAGATGGACGCTTTATTGCACCAACAGGGGCTGAGGTACTTGAATTAGGACCCTGTAATGCCAGCATTCATCAAATAAATGAATGTGTTAATATAAATGATTTATCTAAACTGGCACGCCTTTATCAGAGGATACTAGAAATCTTGCTCCTCTGAATTTTTAGAGACGACCTTAGCTTTATTTCAGCGTTTTACGCGGCCTGCCGCGTTTACGCTTGTCAATTTGCGCCTCAGCAAGCTCCGCATCGCCCCAATTAATCAACGTATCATAGAGATGCATAGCGACCTCTTCTAAGCGTACGCCTAAAGCCTGCTGATAACACAATTCTCGTTTACGCAGCAATTCTAATTCCTGCTCTAAACGCAGAAGATTCGCATCATAATGGGCTTGCAACTCTTCGAGGCTCGTTTCTAACTCAACAATTTTGTTATTATATTCACTTTTTAACTGTCGCTTTTCTTCGGCAGCTTGTTGCCTAACCTCTGATATAGTTGCTGAACTAGCACCTTTAGGTCGTCCACGCTTTTTTAATGGCTGTACATTCATTATACCTAACTCACCATTAGTTTCAGACACATCTACATTACCATCGTAAAATGAAAACGCAGCCAATGCATTTTCCATACTTTCCCCTTTAAACTAGCTGAATACATCGCCCTCGCAAGCACTTTGAATAAATATTACACAAGTGATTTTTATTTGTAAAATTTATTAACAATATGGAAATAATTATTAAATCGCAAACAATATACTCAAGGCAATATCATTGGTTTAGAGCAGCCGATTTGCTAAAGATTGTCTGTTAGTAAAGAGTGTGCGATGTTATGCCCCTGAAACAGAACAGAAAAATCAAGGAATTCCATGTTGTTGTCATCTCAGGCGAGGTTATTGGTATTGGGTTTGTCCTGTAGCCCAAGCTTACTGTGCGCACAAACAGGTTGGGAGGGGGAGGACTGCTCATCATACTTAGCTCCCACCAACAGCAGTTATGCTAAGACACTCCGCCCCGCCGACTTAGATAAAATGGCGATTTACATTGAAGCTGATCAAGCTTTATTCCGTGAACGCGGGGATTCAGAATTAAACGGCAAGGTATATATTAGCCAGAATGATCAAGAACTCAGCGCACAACAAGCTATTTATAATCGGCAAACGGGGAAAGTTTTAGCCAAAGGTCAGGTCAGCTTTAAAAGCCCACAGCTGCATGTCAGTAGCCAAGCACTGGAATATAATTTAAACAGTGGCCTAGGTAGACTGACTGAGCTTGCTTATTTATTAAATGGCACAGAAGGACGGGGTGAGAGCAGTGAACTCATTCAAGAAAGCAAGCAAGTCACGCGCTTAAAAAATGCCAGCTATACCACCTGTCCTGTCGGTGTAAATAGCTGGAGCCTTAAAGCCAAAGACATTAAGCTTGATCGCAGTACTGAACAAGGTATTGCTCGCCAAGTCACTTTAAACATTCATGATCGCCCGCTACTCTATCTGCCTTATTTTTCCTTTCCACTCACCGATCAGCGTAAATCTGGTTTTTTAATTCCCAATTTTGGAACTGATGAAAAAAGTGGTCTACGTATCAGTCTTCCCTATTATTGGAATCTTGCTCCCAACTATGACCTTACCTTAACCACAAATATGCTCAGCAAGCGCGGGCTAAAATTAGAAAATGAATTTCGCTATTTGACCGAATTGCATCACGGCATCGTTCAATACGAGGTTTTACCTAGCGATCAAGAGCGGCAAAATGAACTACGTTATCATTTTGATATTCAACACCTCAGCCAATTGGATGCTCGTAACCAGCTTAAATTACAAGCAGCGGGCGTCTCTGATAAAGATTATTTCGATGATTTAGGTAGCTCACTCGCCAGCAGTAGCATCGTCAATTTGGAGCGAACGCTTAGTTATACTAGTGATAATCCTGAATGGGATTTTACAGCTTTGGCACAAAGCTATCAGATTTTAGATAATAGCGCCGAAAACTACGCTCGCTTACCTCAACTGCAATTCACCTGGACACCCACCGCAGCAAGCAATGCACCAAGCTTGAGTGCAAGTAGTGAATATACTTATTTTTCGCGCAGCCAAGGTGATAATGGGCATCGCCTAGCGACACAACTCACCCTCAAACAGCGGTTTGAAACTGCCTCCGCCTATTTCGAACCCAAACTTAAACTTCAACAAACCCATTATCAATTAGAACAAACTGAGTCTAAAACGATTAATCGCAGCTTACCGACCCTAGCCCTTGATGCAGGGCTATTTTTTGAGCGTGAACTAAATGCCGGGAAACGCTTACAAACCCTAGAGCCGCGTATTTATTACACCTATACGCCTTTTCGGGAACAGGCCAATATTCCTGTCTTTGACTCCTCTGAGCGCAGTTTAAGCTATAGTCAGCTGTTTACTGATAATGACTTCACAGGCAAAGACCGGATCGCCGATAATAATCGGCTATCAACCTCCATCACGACCCGATTGCAAGAACTCGACAAAGGGCGGGAAATTTTCCGTGCGAGTGTGGGGCAAATGTATTATTTTGCAGACCGCAAAGTAAGACTACCGGATGAAGCCACACAAACTGGCTCGCGCTCAGAGTTAGTAATGGAAATGGCAGGCGAGTTGAATGATGCCACCCGCATTTCTGGTACAGCTTTTGCTGATGTGCAAAACAAAACCATTTCTGCAGGGCAAGTACGGATCAATTATCGGGATCAAAAAGAGCGGATTTTGAATTTAGGGTATAGTCAACGTAAGGGTGAATATGAATCCGCCCAAATTGCTTTTGCTACTCCAGTCACGAAAAACTGGACTTTAGTCGGGGCGCATGAGCAAGATTTAAAAAATGATCGCAGCCTAGAAACCTTAGCAGGGCTTGAGTATCAAAGCTGTTGTTGGAAAAGCCGTTTTGCAGCTCGCAAGTATTTATTATCGGACAATACTAGTTATGATGATGCCGTATTTGTGGAGCTTGAGTTAAAAGGTTTAGGTAGTTTTGGCAGTGGTACACGCAACTTGATGGAAAATCGAATTTATGGCTACAAATAGCATCCCGTCTTTCAGCACCATTTGGCGCAAATTATGCCCTACTGCTATTTTAATGGGCAGTTTAGCGCTCAGTGCTAGCCCCAGCATTCAAGCAGCGGCTTTGGATCAAATCGCGGTTGTCGTCAATAGTGAAGTCATTCTTTACAGCGAAGTGCAACAACGGGTACAGATGCTGCGGGCAAGCAAAGCAGGACGTGGGCTAGGACAAGCAGAGCTTTTGCGTACCGCAGTCGATGAGCTAGTGACTGAACGCTTACAAGCTCAATATGCCAAAGAAAATGGTATTAATGTTGACGATGCGATGGTTGATCGTGCGATGGTCAGTATTGCCCGACAAAACCGGATGGATATGCCCGCCTTCCAAGCCGCCTTACAAAAAGAAGGCATTAGTATGCAGGCTTTACGGGAGCAAACTCGGCGTAAAATAACTGCTGATTTGCTTCGTAAGCAGCAAGCTGGCGGCAAAGTAGCTGTATCAGACCGCGAGGTGAATGATCTGATTGCCAGTCAAAGTCAAAAAATTACCGCCGGTGAGCGTTATCATCTACAGCATCTATTAGTGGCAGCGCCCAATGGTGCAACCATTGAGCAAGTGAATGCTGCACGGACTAAAGCTGAAGAGCTTAGAACTCGCATTGCTAAGGGCGAGGATTTTGCCGCCGTTGCTAAGCAGTTTTCTGATAATAATGCCGCTGAACAGGGGGGCGATTTGGGTTGGCAAACCGCCGATGCTTTACCTAGCTCCTTTGTACGTGCCTTAGCCTTAATGCAGGTCGGTGATATTTCTTCGGTGGTACGCGATCAGAACGGTTTCCATGTCCTAAAGCTTTTAGAGCGCGAAGGGGGCAAACGTTCTAGTGCTGCTGAATCACGGGTTCGACATATTTTAATTAGCACGCAGAAAAACTCACCGGCTGAAGCTAAGCAAAAAATTGATGCCCTCTATGCACAATTACAAGCGGGAGGTAATTTTGCCGAATTAGCTAAAGCGCATTCGGATGATCCAGGAAGTGCTGTGCGGGGTGGGGATTTAGGTTGGGCAAAAGCAGGGCAAATGGTTGCACCTTTTGAGCAAACTATGAACTCACAAGCACTTAATACCGTGAGCCAACCCTTTCAAACCCAATTCGGCTGGCATATTTTAGAAGTCGTAGAGCGTAAACAAACCGACCAATCCGCCGATCAAATCCGTGAAAAAGCCACCAGTTACTTAGGTGGACGTAAGGAAGAAGAGCAATACCAGGCTTGGTTGCAAAGTTTACGTAATGGCGCTTATATTGATTATCGCCTGCAAGGTGCAGCACCTCAGTTACAACTCAAGTAAACCCCATCAAGGATACTTATGAATAAGCGCATACGACTGGCTTTAACCACCGGCGAGCCTGCAGGTATTGGCCCCGATTTAGTGCTCCAATTAGCCAGTCAAACGCATTGGGCAGAGGATGTGATTGCTCTGGCTGATATAGAAATGCTCCGTGCGCGGGCGCGTTTATTAAACCTGCCCATACGTTTACGCCCCTATAGCGCTGATCAAGAGCAAGAGCCTTGTAAGCAAGGTGAGCTATTTGTACTGCCGATGCCTTGTGCCGCACCCGTAACCCCCGGTAGTTTAGATAGTCGCAATGCCACTTATGTATTAGAACTCTTGAAACGTGCAACGTTGGGCTGCCAAACCGGTGAATTTGCCGCAATGGTCACAGCCCCCTTGCATAAGGGCATTATTAATGAAGCTGGTATACCTTTTACGGGGCATACTGAGTTTTTAGCCGAACTAACGAATACCCCCTTGCCCGTCATGATGCTAGCGAGTGGTCATTTGCGAGTTGCCTTAGCTACGACACACTTACCCTTAAATAAAGTGAGTGCAGCCATTACAGCACCTTTATTACGTCAGGTATTAAAAATTCTTGACCAAGATTTGCGGACTAAATTCGGCCTTAAACAGCCGCGTATTTTAGTTTGTGGACTCAATCCACATGCAGGTGAAGGGGGCTATTTGGGCATGGAAGAGATTGATGTTTTAATTCCAACCATTCGCCAACTGCAACAACAAGGTTTGCACCTCACCGGCCCCTTGCCCGCAGATACTCTGTTTACACCACGGCATTTACAACAAGCCGATGCAGTATTAGCGATGTATCATGATCAAGGCTTGCCGGTACTCAAATATGCAGGCTTTGGCAAAGCCGTGAATATTACCTTGGGCTTACCGATTATTCGGACTTCTGTGGATCATGGAACAGCGCTGGATTTAGCAGGGACGGGTAAAGCAGAAACGGGTAGTTTAAAAGCAGCCATTCAAATGGCGATGGGTTTAGGTCGTAGCCAAAACCAAGCTAAACTGCATTAGGCTGTAAAAAAGGGCATCTTAAGGATGCCCAACCGCTAGGAGGATATTGAAGCTTAAGTAGCTTCGGGATTGATAATAGTTCAAAATATCGTGCACTGCAACATTTTATCAGCCTATAAACTGACCCCTTATTTTCCTTAATTCTTGCTTTCGATTAAGGTTTGAAAGATCTATTGTGGCAAAATACGCCCGATTTTTCTTTCACCCCCTTGAATAGCTAGTAACTAATACACTATGACCGATTACTTACTCATCATTGTTGGCACCGTCTGGGTTAATAATCTAGTCCTTTCTCAATTCCTTGGTCTTTGTCCCTTTATGGGGGTTTCACGCAAGTTTGAAACCGCCATAGGCATGGGCTTAGCCACCACCTTTGTATTAACCTTATCTTCTGTTAGTAGTTATCTGGTTGATACTTGGTTATTAGAACCTTTGGGTTTGCAATATTTACGCACCCTGAGCTTTATCTTAGTAATCGCTGCCATTGTCGGCTTTACGGAAATGGCTATACGCAAATCCAGCCCTATTTTGCATAATGTCTTGGGTATTTACTTGCCATTAATTACTACCAATTGCGCTGTTTTAGGTGTGGCCTTATTGAATGTGCAAAAGCAGCATGGCTTTATTGAGTCGGCCTTATATGGCATGGGTGGTGCTTTAGGCTTTACCTTAGTCATGGTTATGTTTGCCAGTATTCGTGAGCGTTTAGTCGTCGCTGATATTCCGCAGATATTTAAAGGCAATGCGATTGGCTTAGTCACCGCAGGCTTGATGGCACTCAGTTTTATGGGCTTTTCTGGCTTGGTGAAGCACTAATGATGTTAAGCGCTTTATGGGTAGTGGGCGGATTAGCGGCCATTTTTGGTTTATTGCTCGGGTTTGCGGCGATTCGTTTTAAAGTAGAAGGCGATCCACTCGCCGATAAAATTGATCAATTGCTGCCCCAAACCCAATGTGGGCAATGTACCTTTCCAGGCTGCCGACCGTATGCAGAAGCCATTGCTAAAGGCGAGGCGGACATCAATCAATGTCCTCCAGGGGGCGAAGCCACGATTCAAGCCCTTGCTGAATTACTCGGTGTGGAAGCGAAGCCCCTTAATGCCGAACATGGCGAAGCGCAAACGGTTCCCTTAGTCGCCATTATTGATGAAAATACTTGTATTGGCTGCACACTTTGCATTCAAGCCTGCCCTGTCGATGCGATTGTCGGTGCAGCCAAACACATGCATACCGTGATCGAAGCGGAATGTACCGGCTGCAAACTCTGTTTACCCCCCTGCCCCGTGGATTGCATTTTAATGCAGCCCGTAAAAACCAGCCCTGCCACTTGGAAATGGCCTTATCCGCTCATGCCACGTAAAGAGGTGGCCTAATGTTTAATCTAAGTAAACTTTGGCAAACCAAGGGCGGCTTAAAGCTTAAGGATTATCACAAAGAATCATCCACACAACAGCCAGTACGGCAACTATCCGCTGCTAATGTCTCTGAATTGGTGATTCCTTTGCAACAACATGCCGGGCATCAACCCAAGCTTATCGTCAAAGTGGGTGATCCGGTTTATAAAGGACAGTGTTTAGCGGAGGCGGAAGGTCACATTAGTGCGCCCGTGCATGCTAGTACCTCTGGAAGGATTCAAGCGATTGAAGAGCGGCCAATTGCACATCCTTCGGGCTTAAAGGATTTATGCGTCATTTTAATACCTGATGGACAAGATAATTGGGGGGATCAGCGTTTAATACCGATTACATCTTATGCTGAAGCACCTGCAGCTGTTTTACATGAACGTATCCGTCAAGCAGGCATTGTCGGCTTAGGCGGGGCGGTTTTCCCCTCAGCGATCAAATTAGCTCCACCTGAGTCTGTACAACTGACGACGCTGGTGATTAATGGCGCGGAGTGTGAGCCTTATATTAGCTGTGATGATATGTTGATGCGTGAGCAGGCGAGTGAAATTATCACAGGCTGCCTGATTATGCTTAGAGCCTTGCATGAGCATGCACCCCTTGATGGTTTAAACTGCCTGATTGGGGTTGAAGATAATAAGCCGCAAGCAATTCAAGCCCTGCAAATTGCCGCACAACAAGCCAATGACCCTCGCCTCCAAATTGTACCCGTACCGACTCAATATCCAACGGGGGGTGAGCGGCAACTGATTCATATTTTAACGGGGCGCGAAGTCCCTAGCGGTAAACGTCCCAGCGATATAGGCGTACTTTGCCATAATGTGGCAACAGCGCGGGCTATTTATCAAGCAGTCGTCCTAGGTCAGCCCTTGATTTCACGCTATATGACAATAACCGGCCAAGGGGTCGCACAACCCCAGAATTTTGAAGCACCCATCGGTTTGAGTATGCACATGCTTATCCAGGCAGCGGGGGGTTATACCCCAAGTGCTCAACAGCTGGTGATGGGTGGCTCGATGATGGGAGTCGCTTTAGCCACTGACCAAATTCCAGTGGTGAAAGCGACGAACTGTTTATGGGTCAGTGCACAAGCCCCCAAGACCATGCCCTTGCCTTGTATTCGGTGTGGGCGCTGTGCTGAAGCCTGCCCTGTCAATCTCTTGCCTCAACAATTGTATTGGTATGCACGCGCCCGCCATCTCGAAAAGGTTGAGCAATACCATATTTTTGACTGTATTGAATGTGGCTGTTGTGCGTATGTGTGTCCTAGCCATATTCCATTAGTTGATTATTATCGTTACGCTAAAGCAGATATTAATGCCCAACGTGAAGTACGAGAAAAAGCCGATTTAGCTCGCGAACACCACGATTTTCATCAAGAGCGCCTTGAACGGGCTAAGCGGGAGAAAGCTGAAAAACTAGCCCAGCATAAAGCCGCCGCACAAACCAAAACCAGCTCCACCGATGATAAACAAGCAGCTATTCAAGCCGCCTTAGAACGGGCTAAAGCTAAAAAAGCTCAGCAAGCGGCTATCCCCACTCCAACTCCCACAGAGGATAAATCGGCATGATGTTTGCCACTAAAACCTCGCCGTATCTGCATACGCCTCAAGGGGGCGTTGGGCAAATCATGGCCGAAGTCATTTATGCCCTAATACCAGGGACTTTAGTATTATTGTGGTTTTTTGGTTGGGGCGTTATCAGTAATTTACTGCTGAGCTTAAGCTTTGCTCTATTGCTCGAAGCGTTTATGCTTAAACTGCGTCAGCGTCCACTTCTACCCTTTTTGACCGATTATAGTGCAGTGGTTACAGGCTGGTTATTAGCGGTTGCCCTCCCGCCCTATGCGCCTTGGTGGCTCCTCTTAATAGCGATGATCTTTGCCATTGTGATTGCTAAGCATTTATATGGCGGTTTAGGCTATAACCCCTTTAATCCTGCAATGGTGGGTTATGCTGCTGTGTTGGTGTCTTTTCCCATCGAAATGACAAGTTGGCCGACTCCCACATTCACCAGTATCAGCCAGATCAGCTTAAACGAAACTTTGCAACAGGTCTTTATGGGTGGGGTTAGCTCTTGGGATGGCCTCACACAAGCAACCCCTCTTGATACCATCAAAACTCATTTAAGGCTAGGCGAAACCGTCGAACAAATCAGTCAAGGTCAAGCTTTTGGTTGGCTAGCGGGTCAAGGCTGGGAATGGGTAAGTTTAGCTTGGTTTGCAGGTGGCTTATGGTTGATCTATCGCAAGATTATTAGCTGGCATATTCCCGTTGCTTTAATGGCAGCACTAGCCGGAATGGCATTAATCTTTTGGCTTATTAACCCACAGACCTATAGCTCACCGCTCTTTCATTTAGTGAGTGGAGCCACCTGCTTAGGGGCTTTTTTTATTGCTACTGATCCTGTTTCTGCCAGTACCACGCCTATCGGTAAACTCCTCTATGCGGGTGGTATCGGTTGCTTTACTTATATCATTCGTGTTTGGGGAAACTACCCAGATGCGCTCGCCTTTGCGGTATTGATTATGAATATGGCAGTCCCCTTACTGGATACTTATACTCAACCGCGTGTCTATGGCACGAAAGGCGGTTTAGGCTGATGAATCATTTAGTGCGGGAAATGAGTAAGCCAAGTCTATTACTGGCGGGTTTCGCGGTCGCTGGTACTTTATTGCTCGCAGGGGTGCATACGGTCACGGCCAAGCAAATTGCTGAAAGTGAACGTCAAACCCTGCTCAAGCGGATTAATACTTTAGTTGAAGCCAGTCGCTATGATAATAATCCACTAGAAGATACACTCAGTTTAGCTCCCACTGAACTCAATAGCGCCGAACCCGTCTTAGTTTATCGTCTGCGTAAACACCATCAGCCGGTGGCGGCGATTTTCACCACCACCACCCCAGAAGGCTATAGTGGCAATATTCGCCTAGCCGTTGGGGTTTATGCGGATCAAACCCTAGCGGGAGTGCGGGTCTTAACCCATAAAGAAACTCCCGGTTTAGGCGATTGGATTGAGGTAGAAAAAAGCCCGTGGATCTTAGATTTTTCGGGTAAATCCCTCCAAAATCCGACTGCAAGCGCTTGGGCAGTGAAAAAAGATGGGGGGCAATTTGATCAATTCACCGGCGCGACTATTACCCCGCGGGCGGTTGTTGCGGCAGTTAAGCAAGTATTGGTTTGGTCAAGCCAGCATCCTGAGCGTTTATTTGCACCAAATACAGGAAAACAACCATGAGTGCAGCACATCCTTATCGTGAAATCGCCGTTAATGGTCTTTGGCATAATAATCCGGGCTTAGTCCAACTCCTTGGTTTATGTCCTCTGCTAGCCGTAACCACCAATGCCATTAATGGCTTAGGCTTAGGGATCGCGACCTTAATGACCCTCGCAATAACCAATCTATTGATTTCCTTGCTCCGTGCCTTCATTCGTGAAGAAATCCGTATCCCTGCTTTTGTTTTGATTATTGCCTCTACCGTAACGGCCATCGAATTATTGATTCATGCTTATTTCAGTGAGCTTTATGCCGTACTGGGCATTTTTATTCCCTTGATTGTCACGAATTGCATCATTATTGGTCGAGCGGAAGCTTATGCCGCCAAACACCCCCCACAATATGCAGGGCTAGATGGCTTAATGATGGGGCTTGGTTTTACTTTAGTCTTGATTGCTTTAGGGGCAATGCGTGAATTCTTAGCCCAAGGCACGATACTCTCTCAAGCCCATTTAATGTTTGGTGAAGCGGCTCGTGGTTTAACTTTACATCTAAGTGCAGATTTTAAAGGTTTATTACTTGCTGCTTTACCACCTGGTGCCTTTATTAGCTTAGGCTTTTTGGTGGCGGGTAAAAACTATATTGATCAGCGGCGAGCAGCGCGTATTCAACAGCAAGCTTTACTCAAACCTGCGAGTGATGTCGCGTGAAGCCAGAACAATGCACGGAACTCTTTCGGCGCTGGCAAGCCGCTGACCCGCATCCGACCACAGAACTCAGCTATGCGTCCCAGTTTGAATTATTAGTTGCGGTGATTTTATCCGCTCAAGCTACTGATAAAAGTGTGAACAAAGCCACCGAAAAATTATTTCCGGTTGCGAATACACCAGAAGCTATTTTAGCCTTAGGCGAGGAAGGTTTACGCGCTTATATTAAGACCATTGGCCTCTATAATGCTAAAGCCAAAAATATTATTGCGACTTGCCAAATACTAATCGATCAACACCACTCACAAGTCCCTGATAACCGAGCCGATTTAGAGGCTTTGCCCGGTGTTGGCCGCAAAACGGCTAATGTTATTTTGAATACCGCCTTTCATCAGCCTACGATGGCAGTGGATACGCATATTTTTCGCCTTGGCAATCGGACTGGTTTAGCACCGGGGAAAAATGTACGGGAGGTGGAAAACGGCTTACTCAAGCATATTCCACCTGAATACCTGCAAGATGCGCATCATTGGTTAATTTTACACGGGCGCTATGTTTGTACCGCACGGAAACCCCAATGCCCTAGCTGTCTGATTGCTGATTTATGTGAATACAAGGAAAAAACTACGGCATGATCTCTGCTCAACGTGAACAATTACGTCGCTATTATTTAAACTGCTGGCAAAAGCAACAGGCCGGACAAATATTGGAAGGCTTGGAAAAACAAGTGACCGCCGTCATTTTGGAACATCCTGAATACCATCCCCTGCTTGCCAAGACCGAACAAGCTTTACAGCAAGATTATGCACCCGAGGAAGGCCAGACTAATCCCTTCTTGCATATGGGCTTGCATCTAAGTTTAAGGGAGCAAGTCGCTACCAATCGTCCGGTCGGGATTCGGGATATTTATGAAAATCTAGCTGAACGCTATGGGCAACATGACACTGAGCATTTAATGATGGAATGCTTGGTTGCGAATCTTTGGCAAGCTCAACAGCAACAACAGCCACCGGATGAGCATGCTTATTTGGACTGTTTAGTGAAACTCGGCTGAAAGTCGCAGACTTTCCGCATCGACGCGCAAGAAACTACCCTGCTTATACCAATCGCCCAGAACAATCCGCTTGGCGGTTTGCCCATCTAATTCAAACGTATGAATGGCTGGCCGATGAGTATGACCGTGAATTAGCTGCTGTACTTGAGCCGCACGCATGGCCGCTTCAATCGCGGCTTGATTCGCATCGAGAATATCGTCCTGCTTAGTTTGTGCCGTTTGCTGGCTTTGCATGCGCAAACTTTGCGCATACTGTAAACGCTCAGGAATACTTTTCGCTAAAATCTGCTGCTGCCATTGCGGGCTACGAAATAAAACCCGTGCTTTTTGATACTCGACATCATCCGTACACAGCAAATCGCCGTGCATAATCAACGTTGCTTGCCCATAGAGATCAATCACCTGTTGCTCAGGTAAAAGTTTAATCCCGCTCAACTGCGCAAATTGCTCAGCCAATAAAAAGTCACGATTCCCTTGTTGTAAATACAGGGCCGTCCCTCTATCAGCCACTTGCTTGAATGCCTGCAAAATAGGTAAAACCTGTTGCCCTGCAGGGGTAGCGAGAAAATCATCACCAATCCAATATTCGAATAAATCACCGAGAATATATAAAGCCTCAGCTTTGCCCCGAATATGCTGCAAAAACTCAAACAATAAATGCGTGCTCTCTGGTCGAGCTGGCTCTAAATGTAGATCAGAAATAAACCAAGTCGTCATTTAAGCCGCCCAATAAGTGGGTGATTGCATTTCATTTAAACGACTAAAAGCACGCGCAAATTCGAATTTCAGTAACTGACCTTGGTATAGCTCTTTAATATCGTAGCGAGTAGAAATGATTAATTGCACCTTGCAATCATATAATTCATCAATTAAATTCAAAAAGCGCCGTGCTGCATTTTCGCTATCCTGATTCATAATCGGAATATCAGAGAGAATAATCGTCCCATAACGCGCCGCTAATTCAATATAATCACTGGTAGAACGTGGGCCATCACAAACAGTTTTAAAATCCAACCAAATAATATTATCCGCCATTTTTTTCACAGGCAGGCGGCGGCTATTCAATTCCATTTCTACATTCTCATACACCTGCCCCTTGGCCTCTGTACGAAAGCGCTCTTCCAGCTCAGGATCAGAATGGGTGATATTATCAGCTTGCTCATCCAAAGGAATCACATGACGCATTCGGTAATCAATACCATTATCTAATTCAATGACTTGTAGATTTTTCTTAATCAAATCAATAGCGGGCAAGAATCGTGCACGTTGTAAGCCATTTTTGTATAAATCATCTGGTGGACGATTTGAGGTGGTGACAATAGTCACATCATTATGTACTAAGCCCTGCAATAAGCCTGCAAGAATCATAGCATCGCCAATATCCAGCACATGGAATTCATCAATACACAATAATTCGGTATCCGATGCTATTTTCTTGGCCACCCACTCTAGGGGATCTTTATGATGACTGCCTAATTTGCGTAACTCTTCATGCACCATCAGCATAAAATGATGATAGTGATAGCGATTTTTTTCGGCAATCGGGACATTTTTAAAGAAAAAATCCATAATCCAAGTTTTGCCACGCCCAACGCCTCCCCACATATAAGCCCCTTTGACACTAACCTCAGTCCGTGGTTCGGGCTTAGAAAAAAAGCGAAAGCCTTTAGTCGGAGCTTGGGGCTTAGGGTTCACTAAACCATCGGTGATCCCTTGTAGGACTTGGATAGCGGCTTCCTGTGCAGGATCACGTTGGATATGGCCAGCAGCAACTTCAGCATTATACAGAGCAAGCAGTGTCATGTAGTGGATTTCACGATTAGCTAATAAGCTCGCGTATTGTCGGTAATCGCTTTCAGATCGTCAACTTATCTTATGTGCATGCGCACAACTTTCAGATCAAGGTCTAATCTTGCCAATAAGTACTGGTTTTTATGATAAAAACGGCTAAAAATACAAATTTACTCGCTTAGCCCTTGATGAAATGCAGCCTTTAATCACTGAACCCAACATTTTACCGCTCGCTCAACAAGGCGAGAAGGTTTTAACTCAAATTGCCCAAGCGATCGTTGATCCTTTGCAACCAGAGATTCAAACTTTAATTCAAGACATGCATGCCACTCTACTCGCAGCAAATGGAGTCGGGATCGCGGCTCCGCAAGTCTTTCAATCCTTAAGAATTATTATTGTCGCCTCACGTCCAAATCCTCGCTATCCCGATGCCCCTTTGATGGAGGCTGTAGCGATGATTAACCCAGAAATTATCTGGCAATCAAGTGAAACTTGCTTAGGTGAAGAAGGCTGCTTGAGCGTACAAGGAATACGTGCACCGGTTGCGCGAGCTGAACATTTAACTGTGCGTTATCTCAATCAGCAAGGTGAAACGGTTGAAGCTGAATATAGTGGCTTTGTCGCTCGAATTATTCAGCATGAAGTGGATCATTTGAATGGGGTGTTGTTTGTGGAGCGAGTGGGAAAGAAAGCAGCATGATGTGTAAAAGTTATCCACCTTAAATCTGCTCACAACCGAACAAATCGCTCAAATGGCAGGACTCTCTTTGGATGAAGTTCTTCGATTAAAATCTTCATAATTCAAGCTAACAGCCTGTTTCAACCGCTAGGGTGAACACCATGCTGTTGACTGGAAAAGAGTAAACAATTGCGGAAGAATGCTTGTAACTACAGGTAATTACCCGCTTTTTGCGGGTAATTATTTGATCCATTAATTCAAGCTTAGTGGTTAAAATCAACTGCATTAAGCCCGTCGTGAACGCTTACGCCCACTACCGCCCCCTAAAGAACCACCCTCGACACTTAAATCACCGGCTAATTGTGCTTGTGCGCCTTTAGAGACTGTCCCTAAATCACGCAGAATCACTGCTAAACTGGGCTGTTCTTGAGGGATATGCTGATCCATCGCCGCACGCATAGCTTTAATATGCGCAGGACTCGTGCCACAACAACCGCCAATAATCCGTGCACCCGCATCCATCGCTAATTCAACATACCGAGCCATCAATTCTGGTGTACCGTTGTAGACAATTTTGCCATCGACATATTCAGGGATACCACAATTCGCTTTGGCTACAATAATGGGCTTCTGCTCTTCACCGGCTGCATTAAAGAAATTCAACACGGCAGCCACAACTTCCGAGGCTCCGACTCCACAATTCGTTCCACAAGCGACAGGGTGAGGATCTAAGTTTGGTTGTAGATGTATAATATCCGCCGCCGTCAATCCCATCATAGTACGTCCGTTGGTATCAATACTTAGCGTATTAACGACCGGCAAACCCACCCGACCAGCGCCTAAGACGGCGGCCTCTACCTCTTCTTTCGAAGATAAAGTCTCAAGCCAAAGTACATCGACTCCCGCTTTAGCTAAAGCGCGAGCTTGCTCTTCAAAAATATCTGCTGCCTCCGCGATTGAGAGTGGGCCATTGGGCTCTAAAATATCCCCCGTTGGCCCCATCGAGCCGCCGATTACAATGTCACGCCCCGCTTTAGCAATTTCCTCTTTCAAAATACGCACAGCCGCCGTATTCAACTCCTCCACACGATCTTGGGCTTGATGCAAGACTAAGCGGCGACGATTCCCCCCAAAGGTATTGGTTAGAATAATGTCAGAGCCGGCTTCCACAAAGCTGCGATAATGAGCCGCAATGCGCTCAGGGTATTCGGTATTCCATAACTCAGGTGCATCCCCTGTCATTAATCCCATACTGAATAAATTGGTACCCGTCGCACCATCCGCTAATAGGAAGCGCTTTTCCGCGAGCATACGTAAAAATAAATTGGATTCAGACATGGTTCAATCAGCCTCAAAAGCAAATAAATGCGTGCATTCTGGCACAGCTTGAAGGGGGTGAACAGTTTAAGCAAGCCTTAAGTTGCCAACTCTCCTAGCAGTTTGTTAGCCTGCACAGAGCAATACAATTCAATACCCTAGGAGCTTATTGTGAAACCTACTCCCTCTTTGGATGCGCATTGGATGCCTTTCACGGCCAATCGCCAGTTTAAACAAAATCCTCATTTGATCAGTCGAGCTGAAGGGGCTTATCTCTATGATCAACAAGGCCGTCGCTTATTTGATAGTTTATCAGGGCTTTGGTGTTGTGGTCTTGGCCACACTCGTACAGAAATCACCCAAGCCGTTACTGAGCAAATGGGGCGTTTAGATTATTCACCTGCGTTCCAAGTAGGACATGAGTTAAGCTTTGAACTAGCAAATCGTTTAGTGGAAAAAACCCCCGCTGGCTTAAATAAAGTATTTTTTACTTGCTCTGGTTCAGAAGCAGCGGATACAGCCTTAAAAATGGCACGTGCTTATTGGCGGATGATGGGGCAAGCAACTAAAACTCGCTTTATTGGTCGAGGTAAAGGCTATCATGGTGTCAATTTTGGCGGTTTAAGTGTCGGCGGGATTGGGGCAAACCGTAAACTCTATGGCAATATGCTAGAGGCGGATCATCTCAATCATACTTGGCTACCAGAAAATGCCTTCAGTCGTGGCTTACCCGCCTATGGTGCTCATTTAGCCAATGAATTAGAAGAAATTATCGCTTTAAATGACGCTAGCAATATCGCCGCAGTGATTGTTGAACCCTTCGCGGGGTCGGGTGGGGTGATTGTTCCACCACAAGGTTATTTACAACGCTTACGTGAACTCTGCAATCAATACAATATTTTGTTGATTTTCGATGAGGTTATTACCGGTTTCTACCGCACGGGTCAATGTTTTGGAGCGCAGACCTTTGGGGTCACGCCCGATATTATCAATGTGGCTAAAGGCTTGACCAATGCGGCGATTCCGCAAGGTGCGGTGATTGCGCATGAGAAAATTTATAAGGCTTTTATGGAAGCGAATCTACCGTTACATGCTATTGAATTTCCACATGGCTATACCTACTCAGCACATCCGGTGGCCTGTGCAGCAGGGATTGCAGCCATGCAACTTTATGACAGTGAACATATTGAAGCTAAAGTCAACGATTTAATACCCTATTTTGAAAATGCTTTGCATCAACTTAAAGGCTTACCCCATTTAGAAGATTTACGTAATTGCGGTCTAGCAGGTGCTATTCAATTAGCCGCTCGTCAAGGGGATGGCACGATTCGCCCCCGTGAATTATTTGAATCTTGCTGGCAACAGGGCTTATACCTACGTTATGGTGGTAATAATATTTCTTTAGCTCCACCGTTTATTTCAGAAAAATCAGAAATTGATCAAATGTTTAATATCTTGGCTGATGAGATTCGTAAACTTAAATAGAAGTGGCGGTCAGAAATCAAAGAGCAAATTGATTGATGCAGGTCGATTAATAGTTGAGGTAAAGTGATCTTACCTCAACCAATTCCGCAAGTCACTACTAGCCCTGTAAGGGAGTATCTTTAATGGCGGAGAATACGCCGATATAGTTTGCGATCAATAAAAAGAATACGGCCGCCAGTAGTTTGAACTTGGAGTTTGCTCATTTCAAAGCTACGACTTTCCTGTGGATTTAAGTTTAACTGGTAAACACCTTGCGGCAGAGGCTCGAAGCTATATTGCCCATGCGCATAAATATCAGGATACCAGCTGACCCGAAACTGATTGCCTTGAAACTCAAACGTCAAGGAAGATTTAG
>JBJOOT010000058.1:0-18574 GCA_046051185.1 Pseudomonadota bacterium
ATGCCGCACAGCGAAAGGTTGCAAGCTTTCTTCAGGTAAACCATACACTTTACAAATCGAGCGTAAACCTTGTTGCTTAGGATTATAAAAAGCGACTTGGGCTTGCTCATGCGTCAACCCCTCAGCGGTCGAGGCAGCAGTAATCACCCGTCTCGATAAATAGATATAATCATCCTCAGGCTTAGCTGTATCCAACTGTTGGTACATTTGATGGAATAAATAACCATCTCGGGCAACAAACAAAACTTTTTCGACCGGCTTACGCTGCAAACGCTCTTGCAGCCCTAGCATAAAACAACTAAAAGCAGCCCCTAGTACATCGCGCCCATAGCGAAAATAAAAATCATCGCTATCGATGCTCAAAACCTGTAAGCGTTGCTGCACAATAGAAAAGAAATAACGCCCAGACCAAATACTCGCACGTGCTGCCATTTTGACGGCTAATTGCTGTTGATCAATACGCTTAAGCTCGGCTTTTTCATACAACCAAAGGCCTTGAATACCTTGAGCACAGGCCATTTGATAATCTGATTTAGGATTATCACCCATATGTATCCAACGGGCAGGGTCTAAACTCCGCTCACTTGCGATCAATGAATAGAGCCTGCCAGAATATTTACCTTGCAAATGATCTGCTGATACATAAATCGCATCCAAATAAGTGGCAATGCCTAGTTTTTCTAAAATAAGGCGCAGATAACCACTATCCAAATACATATCAGAAATAGCTAAAACCTGTGTATTACTGCGGCTGAGCCATTGCAAAAAGCTTAAAACTTCAGGCTTGACATAGAGGGCTAAACACTCTAACTCCAGCTCCGTGCGAATAATAAAAGCCACTAACTCAGGATTGGGTACAGTTAATAAACGCTCAACCCAAGCCGGTACTAATTCACTAAAGCGGCATTCATGATCCCAACCTTGTCTAAGCGCTTGCTCTCGCAAAGCCTGCTCACTGGCTTGACGGGCTTGCCAAACCATCTCTGCATTAAAGGGCTGCCCTAATTGCTTGGCTACTTTGCGACAAACTGAGCGTTGAACTTGCTCCGGCGTATCGATCCGCCCCAACAAGGTATCGAAAATATCCAAGGAAATCGTTTGTATTCGCCAATCCTGAATAAGCGGCTGTAGGTAAGCTTGTACGGCTGGCCAATCACGCAGAATCCCTTGTTTGTTAAGATACTTAAGCATGACCTACTCTCCATTTTTCAGGGATTAAGCGAGCACGCAAATAACGTAGTGGATTTAGCAAAGCATTACCCAGTCGAAATGCTCGACAATTAATCACTTCAGCATACGACTCACGCACCTTGACCAAAGCATTGTCCCGCTCGGCCAGCCAATGCTTATGTTCACTGAGCCAATGCTGCTGATTTTGAATCAACTGATCACGCTCAGTGATCCAGCCATCTCGCTCGTGTACCCAAGTCTGATGCTGAGCTAGTAATTTTTGTAAAGTTTGAATGTGTTGATCCCGCTCAGCAATCCAGCCATCTCGCTCGTGTATCCATCGTTGCTGCTGCTTAATCAGCTGATCACGCTCCGCGATCCAAGCATTACGCTCTTGAATCCACTTATCTCGATCATTGACTAAGCGCATTAAAGTTGCCTCACGTGCCACTAAGCGCTGATGCAAGGTGCTCAACCATTCTTCACGGGTATAGCGATACAAATCACGCAGCTGAATTTGCAAGCCGCCCAAACTCGTTGGGGTGAGTTGCTCAGCCAGTAAGCCCAGATTATTGAGGAGCATCTGCATATTTTCCTCAATCGCAGCCAAGGGCTTTTCACGGATGGTATTGGTGGTATGCAAACGATAATGCAGCAAAGACTCCTGCCATACACAAGCTAACTTAAATCCCGCCCGATATAAGCGCAGTGCGTATTCATAATCATGCACATAACGCAAATCCGCAAAGCCACCTTGTGCTAAGAAACACTCACGCCGAAAAAAGAAATTTGAGGTACTAATGCAAAAATTACCGCGTAATAGAGTGCGTAATAAATTTTGATGTTTTTGATAATCAGCTACTAAGCTTTGATACCAAGCTAACCAATCTGGCTCGCTTGCAAGTTTAGCCTCGGAATGGGCATCCCATAAATCAACCCCTGTCACGAGGAAATCATAGTGCTGTTGTTCGGCGAGCTTATATAAACGTTCTAAACGCTGCGGATACCACACATCATCCGAGTTTAAAATGGCAATATAATGGCCTTCTGCCAAGGCTAAGCCTTCATTAAGCGTAGCGGCAGCACCTTGATTTTGGGTGTGCTGGATACAACGAATAGCACAGAGTGGATGCCGACTCACCCAGCTCGTAATCAACTCCCAACTGTGATCACGGGAGGCATCATCAATAATAATCAGCTCCCATGATTTAAAGCTTTGTGCTGCTACCGAATCGAGTGCCTGTTCGATCCAAGCAGCATGTTGGTAAGCTGGAATAATAATGCTGACGGCTGGTGTATTAGCACGCATGCGGCTTTCAACCTCGTTATTATTGTTATATTCGCGTTATCCGCTGAATGAGCGACTGATTTCGCTCTTTAGCCCATAACTGCAGTGTATTTAGCTATGGGTTAATCCCTCCTGAACTGGCATACCACGCAGAAAACTCGCCATTTTTCGTAATAAACGCCAGCTACGTGTCGCATAAACTCGCGCTAATTCATCAGCTTTCATTTGTAACTCGGCACGCAGCCAACTCATTTCAGCTTGCTGATCCTGCAGACATAACTCTAAACCTTGAATGACCTGTTCTTTTTGCTGCAAATTAGCAAAGACATGCCCCCAAGTTTGCCAAGAAGCGGCCATTGGCTTTAACTGATGCTCTTTAAATAAATCTTGTTGATCCGATTTAGACTGTGACTCTTGTCTTGGCAAGCTAACTGAAAGAATGAATTGATAAGCAACCGCATCCGGTTGATGGAAATACTCCAATACGCGGGGGGTTGCCTCTACCCCGACTTGACGCAAATAGCGGGCAATCACTGAATCGGGTAAATCATGCCAAGTATAATCAACCTCATTAATCATGAAGCCGCTACGCTCAATCAGTGCTTTTAAAGAATTTAAAGTAAAAAATTTCAGATGAGTATCATCTAAAATGCCAGCCTCTTCATAACGAAAATCACCAGTCAATAACTCTAAGCGTACCGAAGTATGCGCAACATTAGGCACTGATAAGAGAATCACGCTTTCATCCATCATCAAGGGCTTTAAGCGCTCTAATAATTGTTGTGGATAGCGTAAATGCTCCAAGACGTCGACTAAGGTAATGACATCGAATTTCTCAAACTGTAAGGCATCTAGACTATGCGGATCATCTAAATCCTCGGTGAATACATAATCACAATAACGTTGTGCTTGCCAAGCCGCTTGCGGATCTTTTTCAATACCGAAAACTTGCGCTTCACACCGCTCTTTCATCAGACGTGACATCGCCCCAGTTGAGCAGCCTAACTCTAATACTTGAGCATAACGTGGAATCAATTGAACGATTTTGCTATGCGAGTGATTGTGATCCAAGCCATCTGAGTTAGCTAGAGAATAAGCGGCAACTGTTTGATTCATTTATTATCTCCGCAGTAGAGGTAGAGCCTCCCACAGCCACCACTGCCCTGGTCGCGCCCTGATTCGCGACTCTAATTGCGTGGCCAGCAGGCTCATAAATTCCTCATCATTATAATTATGTGGATTCAGTAGTTCTGAAAACTCAGCAACGACTGGCCCGCTCCCGCTATCACGCATATAAAACGGTGCAACAACGGCATGCGTTTTTTTAGCAATTTTATAAATACCAGCAGGTACACTAATAGTACCGTTGAGAAAAGGAACTGTCACGCTTCCACGTGGAATTTCCGCATAAGAAACATCAAATAATAAAGTCATTAAATGCTGATTAAGCTCCCGATACAAAGAGCGTAAATCTTCGCCTTCCACTAAAAAAGCCCCACCTAAGCTGGCTTGCAACCGCTGTAATTTCCATAAGCGATAGCGATACTCCGCTGGATGCAGGCCATGTTTATTGGTATTTCCGCCATCACGTGTCAACGTCCCAATCGTATATCCAGCACGACGCATCGCAGGTCCTGCTAACCAAAATCGTCCAAAATGACCACTACTGAGCAACACAAGTTGACCTGCTGCCCGTGCGGCTTGCACGGCTTCAAAACCCTTTAAGTTGACCAACTTAGGAACAGCAGGCTTATCTAAAAACCAAGTGTCCAATGCTTCTTGTTCAACCATGCGAAAATAATCCCGCACCCAGGTATCGACTTGCTCAGCCGCCGCCTTGGGAAAAGCTTGCTGCATCTGTTGGCGAATAGTTTCCCGAGTCTGTGCTTGCTTTTGATAGAAATACTTTGATTGCCAAGCAGCTAAACCATAAGCCGCTCGCCAAGGTAACTGTGCATAGAGCGGGAAGATTTGATCATAACGCCAAGAATGCTCCACCGAGCGGGAGAGTATTTTCAATTTGCCCCCATTTCCCACTGATGAGGTATCCAGCTTAAGCCAATGCCTTGAGCTTGAGTGGATTGCTGAACACGAAACGGACAACAACGCTCACGAGCATCATAAACATGCAAACCACTGCTATCAATCAACCAAACTTCTAAACAATACTCCCCTGAGAGCAAGGGTAGTTTTTCAATCACAAAGCGGGCTTGAATACTACCATCCGCCTGTGCTTGCAAGGGTACTTGATCATGTAGGGTACTAATCCCATAACATTGAATTTCATCATTGCGCCGAATCACTAGACCAATATGAATATCCTCAAGTCGACAGCCTGCACTTACGGCCTTTACTTCAACCACAAAACGCTGCCAAGTTACAAATACGGGTAACAACCCCGCTGGTTCTTGTGCACCGCGCAAGCTAATCTCTTGCAAAACAGGGAAGTGTGTGACTAATTGTGGCTCAATCTTCGCTTGAGATGTATTCATTGGTATGGCTTGGCGAGCGCGGACGGCATCTTGATATGCATCGACTACTGCTTGCGACGCCCCCAATTGTTTAATTTTACCCTGTTCTAACCACAGTGCTTGCTCACATAGCTCGCGGACTTGATATAAATTATGGGAGCAGAACACCAAACTCGCCCCTTGTGCTAAGCGTGCACGCAGATGGTCGAGGGATTTTTTCTGAAAATACTGATCACCTACAGATAAGGCTTCATCCACAATCAGGACTTCGGGGTCAACCACAGCCGCCACAGCAAAAACTAAACGCACGACCATCCCACTCGAATAGGTTTTAACCGGCTGCTTAATAAAATCGCCCAATTCTGCAAAATCTAAGACTTTAGGTAATTGCGCCTCAATAGCCGCACTGTCTAAGCCTCTGAGTGCTAAACCCAAACGGGCATTTTCCAAGCCACTGTATTCACCGTGTAAGCCTGTACCTAATTCTAAAAGCGCTGAACGTCGTCCTTGTACCTGACAGTACCCTGAGCTAGGCGCGAGATTACCCGCTAATAAACGTAATAAAGTACTTTTACCCGCACCATTATCACCGATGATCCCTAGGGAGCAACCTTGTTCTAATTCAAAGCTAATATCTTGTAAGGCATGAAATACCTGATGACGAGCTTGCCCTAGCACCCATTCCAATAAAGCATCCCGTGGTTTAGCATAACGCCGATAACAAACACCCGCCTTATGCAGTCTAATCGCTAGGGTCATAAGACATACCTTGCCCGAGGCATAAGGCTCTGAAATAACCAAGCTGCAGCTACTAAGGTCGTACTACTAATTAACAGCAAAGCCCCAAAATGTCCGGCCTCAAAAACGCCCTTTAATAAAGCAGCCCGATAAGCCTCGATTAATAAAGCCAAGGGATTCCAGTCATACAGCGGACGTAAATCCGCAGGGATCAATTCTAAGGGATATAACAAAGGTGAAATAAATAAGAGTACGGTTAAAAATGCAGGGATCAATTGGCGTAAATCGCGCAGAAACACCCCTAATACTGCCAAACTATAGGCTGCTGCTAACGAGAATAAAATGCGAATTAATAAAAAAGCCCCATAAAAAACGATCCCCCAAACTTGTAACTGATGAGTCAATCCCAATGCAAGCAGTAATACACATAAGGCTAAACCTTCTAAAACCACAGAAATAACCACAGGAATAATGGGTAATATCCAACTAGGCAAGGCGGTATTTAATAACCAATCACGTCGTTCCGTCATAAGCGTCGGCGAGCGAGTTAAAACCTCCGCACAGGCATTAAACGCTAATAAGCCAGTGAATACATAAAGAGCAAAATGGGTATTGGACGCCTGTGCATTAAAACGTATTTGTAGGACTTCGCTAAAAATTAAGGTATAGAGTCCTAACATAAATAAAGGCTGGACGAGCAACCATGCAAACCCGAGTACCGTCCCTTGATAACGCTCCGTTAAATCACGCCGGAACAATTGATAAATCAGCGCTAAATAACGCTTCAGTTCGGCTGGCTCCACATTTTCGCCCTCGAATTTATGAATATTTTTTATTGATAAGCAGGAGCAATCTCCGCTTGACTAAAACTCATACGTAATTGCTCAAGCAATAGTTTGCGTTGTGCTTGTGCATAGGTTTCAGTTAATTCAGCCAAGATCTTATCTTTAACTTCTACATAAGTTTGCTGCATGGCTTCTTGCCGCCCGATGAATTGCAATAAATAAGCTTTACCCTCATAGACAAAGACTTCACTTAAAGTTTGCTCGGGCGATAAATTCTGAGCAGCTTCATAAAAGGGCTTGACCTTTTGGCCTTGATGAAACCAAAAACTATCACCTTCCGTGAGCTTTTTATCACTCGCATCACTTTCTGCTAAAACAGCCGCCTTAAAATCTAAGGTTCCGCTAGCCACTTGAGCTTTAATTTGCTCTAAATGTTGACGAGTACCTTCTGCGTCTGTACCAAGTGCCTTTTCCAAAACACGTACCCGTAAACGTAAAGGCAATTGATAATCTGTCGCTTTACGAGCCGCATATAATTCTTTAGCTCGCGGCTCAAAATCGGGGGCTTGCTCTAGGGCAAGACTTTCTAAAATTAATTGTGATAATTGCCCTTTACGAAAATCCTCTACCCGCTGAGCCAATAAAGCCAATTGTTCAGAAGACAAAGATATATTGGCTTGTTTAGCTAATAAACTTTCACGAATGAATAACTCTTGCAGTAAAGCTTGGCGGGTTTTGCTATCTAAACTGGCTTTATTAAAACCCCGTGCTTGTAAGGTTGCCTCAACTGTAGCGGTCGCAAGGCTTAAATCCTTGGTTTTGATGACCCATTCATCCGTAGCCTGTGTATTGAGAGCCAATAAGCCTAGCCCTAAAATGAGCAGCCCTTTTTTGCATCGCATCATATTCTTCAACTCTAGCCCAATCACAATACAAAAAACTGGTCAGCACTCGTCTGACCAGTTTATCAATCAGCGTTTAACCGACTAGTTAGCACTAGCGCGGTTTAAGGATATAAGAATTAACGGTTAATTTTATGCGGTAAGGCATCACCGAAACGAGCACCGGCATTAGTGCTAACATTACCCTCAATCGCAGCAAAGCCAGCGACAGGCACGCCTTGATAAATACCGCTAGTCGCCGTATAGGCATTCGCCGTTTTACCGTAAGTCACTGAACTTACATAACCTTTAGACAGGTCATATTTCGGGAAGGAAATACTTGACCAACCGTGTACAAACGAACCGACGGATAAAGTCTGACCCGTCTGGCTAGATAATGCAGTACGTGAATCATCATAAGAAGGATCACTGGTCAGGAAGGTCACGACATTCACTTCACGCTTCAGCTCAGTTTCTTCCTTCGTTTTGCCCGGTAATACGGGTGAGAAACCAAAGTCGACATCCGTTGTTGTTGTCGCGCTGGTTTCCTCACGGTCATACATACCATCGACAAGGATAGATACATCGGTATCTGCATTGTGAATACCATGCTTCTTCATCGGGAAGGTCAAGACCCAATCTGTATGCCCTGCATAGCCATTGCTTGGATCGAGGAAATACTCGTTCATGACATTAGAGGCTAACAGTACATGGGAAATAGGATAAGGGTTCGTACCGCATTGGGGTGTTAGAGCATCCTTATCATTTAAGCAAGTATCGGGTACAGATCCCCAAGTCGTTGTGACTAATTCATTTTCACCATAGCCATCTTGTACGGTAATGGTACTGGTTGCCACATTACCTGAGGCTAAAGAAGGCAATAGGAAATTATTAGGATCATCTGACAAATAATGTTGTGCCACGGTGCTGTAATTATCAATGGCAACAGGGTCAATCGCATAAGCCACGCCTTGAGGAATATTCAAGACGGCTGATGAACCAAATAAACCACCCGTTGGCGCACTTAAGCCTGTCGCCTTAGAACCAACGCCTTGTTGGAAGATACCATTTTTCCAAGCATCTTTGACTGCTGTACAGTTTGTCGGTGTACCATTTTTATGTAATACCCCCGCTTGTACGGTTTTATCTTCAACCACCCCCATTTCGATCACTTCTACATAACCTTCACGGGTATCGGCCGCATCAACACCGGTATAAATTTGATGCCCTGTAAATGGAATCGTGACCTCGCATTTATCATCTTTACAAGAAGCCAGTTGTGGCAGAGTACAAGTACGATCACTCGTACTGATTGAGCCGATTAGGTTTTTATCCTTATCTTCGACCGCACGTACACTCCCCGTCCATACGTCTTGTGGAGACATATAGATATTAAAGTCGAGAACGTCATTACTGCGATCACCCTCACGGAAACGAATTTTCACAGCTTTAGTTTTATCCGTGGAATTGACTAAATTGATATTCGTCACATAACCGGAGTGAGCATTAAAATAAGGGAAAATTAAAACCTGACCAGTCCCATCTGGATTAACATGAACCGCCTGAGCGCTAGTTACTATTCCTAATGCACCAGCCAAACCAGCTACGATTCCTAGGGCGAGCTTTTTCTTTTTGAACACTTTCGTGCCTCCCGAGATTTTTTTATATTTGTTACGGAGTACTTTACTACGCGCAGGTTTAAAGCTAATTAGGCTGAGAAACCTGAGAATAACATATAAATAATTTTAATTCAGTCAATCATTTTTTTACATACCGCCAGTCTGAAAATCCTCCCTCTTTCGTCCAAGTTTCTTGAATAAGATCGCTAGTTTCCACTGGCTTCGGTAAACCACGCATCTTCATGGCTACAGTGACTTCAACTTCAGCATTACATTGATTACCTGAAGTATCACAGCTCACTTTCTGCACCTGCGCCTTGCTCCACAATCCTATGCCTTGAACACTATTACGAAAATGCTCAAAGGGAACTGTCTGCTTAAAAGCATCCGTATAATATTGATACGCCTGCTGCAGATCACCCGCTAGTAATGCGTTCCAACGTTGCTGAGCAGCCTGCTTAACGGTGGTTTCGCCGGAAACACACGCTGTCAACATCCAGCATAGGGGTAATAGAATTACCCAGTCAAATCTACTCGACATACTCACCTCTTAATTGTTGGATAAAGGTATTGTTATCCATTAAACGTTTCATTCTTTCACGCATTTCATCGCCAGTTTTCACTAACGCTTCCTGATCTTTAATCGCAGTAGGTGTAATCAGTACCAGTAACTCAGTGCGCTTACCACTCTTTGAGCTACCACTAAAAGCACTACCAATCACGGGCAAATTCTTTAAAACGGGTACACCACTATTACCCTCAGTATGGTTATCTCGGATCAAGCCCCCTAATACAATTGTTTCCCCACTTTGTACCGCAATATTGCTTTTAATATTGCGCTTGAGGAAAGTACGCTGACCCGTCGCAGAATCAATCTCACCTACATCGGTAATATCCTGCTGTACATCCATTTTAACCAAACCATTCGAATTCACATGCGGCGTCACATTCAGCGCTACACCCGTATCCTTATATTGAATCGATTGAATACTACTGACTGTACCATCAGTGGAAACTGAACCTGTTTTAATCGGCTGTTGGTCACCCACACGAATTTCAGCCGTTTGATTATCCAAGACCAAAACCGAGGGCGAGGAAATAACTTTGACTTTAGATTCCTTAGCTAAAGCATGAATAAAGCCCTTAATACCATTCGAACCACCCGCTAAAGTGAAGGAGAAACCACTAGGGCTTGCATTTGCCCCAAACTTACCAACCCCTAATTCACCAAAGGTATTACCGTTTTGAGTCAGATACCATTGCAAACCATTTGACATTTCATCACTTAAAGTGACCTCCATAATCGAAGCTTCTACCTGTACCTGCATCGGCATAATATCAATCCGCTTTAAAGCTTCTTGAATCTGCTTATACATCGCCTCACTAGACAGAATCATCAGCGAGTTATTGGTTTTATCAGCGACGATTTTCACATCTGCATCGGGATCAATACTCACTCCACTACTACTGCCCAACATCGTTTTTAAAGCGGCTGCATTCGAGGCTGAACTATTCGCATCCCCACCGACGGTGGCCGCCTCTAAACCGGGGGCTAAATTCGAGGGCAAAGCTGAGGCACTCGATTTTTTACTATTGCCGCCTTTACCAGAGAAAATTTGGGTCAACATCTCAGCTAAATGTTCCGCATTGCCATTCTGAACGTGATAAACAAACAACTGCTGTCCATCCACAGGTCCTGTTTGATCAAAGCGATCCACCCAGCTTTTCATCTCTTTTAAATAATCAGGACTAGCAGAAATAATCATCAGACTATTCATATGCTCAATCGGCATAATCTTAACCATGCCGGCCATTGGACTATTACCACTTTCACCAAAGAGAGCATCCAAGTTTTTAGCCACTACTTGAGCTTCTACATTTTTAATCCGATAAATCCCTACCGACATCCCCTGTAAAACATCGACATCAAAGGTTTTGACCGTAGCCATTAAGTTTTGTAGTTCAGAACTCGTACCTGCAAGCACTAATAAATTACGATTAGTATCCACGCGCACAAAAGCATCAGGGCTCGCAATAGGCTCAAGAATTTTTTGCATTTCGGTAACCGGAATATAGCGAAGCGGTACCACTTGAATATTATAACCGGGCTTAATTTTACCCGTTGAAGGCATAAACCCTCGCCCTTTTAAATTTGCACGCGCTGCAATTCGATAATCACCATTATCATCTTTGTACAGAACCGCCCCTTGAGTCTGTAGTAAGGATTCTAATGTTGGAATTAAGCTTTCCCGTGGAATCGGCTGGCTAGAATTAATCGTTACCTCGCCCTCAACGCCCGGCTCAACAATATAAGTTTGTTTAAGAATATCCCCTAAAACGACGCTAACTACTTCACGGATACTAGCCCGCTCAAAATTCAGCGCCACTCCATCACCTTTAGCCGCTCGCCCTGCAGCAATACTAGGGCGCTCAACATCTGTTCGATAGTATTGATGATTACCTAAGACCAGCTCCATATCCTGAGAATTGGCTTTAGATCCCGTGGTTGTATTAGACACCTCTAGCAAAGCACTGCTAGTACTAGCTCCGGCATAAGTTTCAGCCCGACGACTATTAGAGTATTTAGATTTTTTAGCCGATTTTAGAATTGGGCGTTCTAAATTCAAACTTTTTTCATCTAATTCTTTAACAGCCGCACTACGCTGAAAGGGATTGATATCAATATTCTTACGAAAGCCGGGACCGTCTTTGATTGAAACACAGGCTGACAGCAATACAGAAACACTGGCCAGCCCCACTAATGTAGTCCTGTTAATCACAAACAAACCCCATTTTTTTTATTATTATTATTTAGCTAATATCAGTTTATCTTTTCAATTTAGGCAATGTAACCACAGTTCGTCGGATTTAACGATTGGCTGTGGCAGGTGCTGCAGTATTACCCTTTTGCTCATCAGCCCCCTCAGCCGCCCCCCAACGAGATGCCATTAAGCGCTGCCTTGCTTCTAAGGCTTCTTTTAAAGACATCACTGGCGGCGGATTCTGTGCAGCAGCGGCCGCTTGAGCCTGATCAGCAGGCGCGACTGGCTCTAAATTTGGCGGCAAGGCTAAATTTTCAACCGGAGTAGCGGCTGGTTGTGCTTGCTGTTGCCGAGCGGCAGCCATCTGTTGCTTTTGCTCTTCTTTTTTGCGTAATTGTGCTAACTGCTTATTCTCCGCTGGTGGAGCAAAATCAGCGATTAATTTCACTTCCTGTTTTTGCTCACCCGCGACTAAACTGATCTTTTTTTTATCTATAGACTCCAGTGTCCATCCTTCCCACTGCTCCCCTAGGTGTAATGAGATATTTTTTTCCTCATTACGGATCAAAGCATATTTAGTCGAACCCAAATCAACGATCCCAACTAAACGCCCAGCAGGCAAAGGAACGGGCGATGGTGGAGCGGCTTCCGGCTCGACCGTTGGTGGCGGGGGAGGCGCTGCAAGCTCAACAACAGGTACAGCACGGCTAGGCCAAAATAATGGTGCTTGTACCAGTTGATTATAAGTCATGACGGCAGGTTCGGTGAGCATCAAGGAAGCTGGAATTTGTACACTAACCGGCGCTGATGGCGTTTGATCCGTCTCTAACCAGCGTAATTGCATCAGATTCCAAGCGGCCCAAGCTAAACAAGAGCAACTGGCTAACCAAAGTATTAACTGAATCGGTGGGCTGAATAAACGTTTCATGACTTGTTAGCTCCACGCCAATAAGTGGAAATTTTCACCGTCACTCGCATGAGCTGCTCTTTAGGATCAACCCCTTCTAAGGGTTTAACTTCTAGACCTTCGACAAAAATTAATGGGCGCGACGTATAAGCCGCATGCAAGACCTCGCGTAGCAATTCGGTCTTCCCTTGAAAGACTACTTGTACGGTGACTCGTTGATAATCACTGGTTTCTTCTTCAGTTTGCTGGGTTTGAACATCATCTACGACCTCAGAACTAAACAATGTACCATTTTGCCGAGCCACGACCGCTGCAACTTGATTTTGCAATTCTTTACCTACTTGTGCGGCGGTCATACCTTGTGGATAAAATAATTTATCAATCCCTTGTTGGCGAATACGCTCATACTCAACCGTCAATTCTGGGGCTGCTTGCGCGACTTGGCGCATTTTGTCTAATCGCTTATAACCACTTTCAATTTGCTCGCTTAAATCTTGTGATTTAAGCCATGCCGGAATAACGCCAAAAAAGAGAATGGCAAGTACCAACAGCAGAGCCATTAACCAAGCAATTAAAGGCTGGCTGCGAGCGGGTATCAGCATTTCACTCATGAACAGCCTCCACATTGGCTTGTAAATGGAATTTGTCTTTGCCTGAATTTGCATTGCGGGTGACAGGAGATTTGAAGCTGACCGCCTCAAAATAAGGTGAGATTTCTAGAGTATCAATTAAGCTTAAAGCTTGCTCAGACTCCCCGCGAATTTGTACTTGACTACCATTAATTTCCAAACGCTCCACCCAAGTATGCTTTGGAATTTCTGCTGATAAATGCTCAACCACATCCAACATAACCGGTGCTGTTTTACGCTTTTCACCGATGAAGCTTAGGGTTTCCTCTGCAGCGAGTAGTTGATCACGCACTTCTATTTGTGCAGCAGCCTGTTGCTGTAAACTGGCAATAGCTGTTTCTATCTGCCCTAAGCGCCGCTCTTTATAAAGAATAGGGGCCGCTAAGCTCGCTATTAAAACCAATATGAAGGCATAAAAAGGTACTAAAGAAGCGGGCATCGGAGCAGCAGCCTTGGTACTTAGCCCTTGAGTCAAATCAGTCGGCTGTGCTAAGGCAGAGATCACCTTAATTTCAGGCACGCCCAAGGCTCGCAATTTAGCTAAATACTGTTCAATATGCGCCTTAGGTGACACATAAATATCAGCAACCACTATTTTGTTGGCTTTATCATGCTTAGCGACTTTGGCATCAAAATAGGCTGTATCCAAAGAAAAGGGCGTGATTCGATCTAATTGATAACCGACTACTTGCTTAATATTTTCTTGTACGCCCTCTGGAAAAGTATGCTGTAAGTGCAAAGCCTGTTTTTCATCTAACTCCAGCTTTAATTGATAATTGCGACTACGTGCTGCTTTTTTGGCAAGACGCGCAAAGTCAAAACCACTATCTAAAATATACTCACCACACTCACGGCGCTTACCATCTTGTTGCCAACTTAAAGCTAAGCGTTCATTAACCATGTATAGATTTAAACTGGGTTGGCTCGCACGGAATAGACCACGCATCGAGCTAGGCAAGCCACGATAGAGGCTTTCACCCCACCAGTTCATAAACTGCTTCAGCTTTTCTATGATCATGTTAATAATTATTATTTATAAGCCCTAGATTATTTTTTATATTACAAAAATTATAAGCGCTTGTCGATGACTGGCAGATGACTAACAAAGCCTTGAGGGCATTAGCGAGCAGTTTACAAAGCAGGGGGACTAGAGTAGGATTCTGCCCCTACTGGAGAGGTGTCCGAGTGGTTGAAGGAGCACGCCTGGAAAGTGTGTATAGGTTAATAGCTTATCGCGGGTTCGAATCCCGCTCTCTCCGCCAAATTCAGCACACATCAAAACCCCGCCCTTGCGGGGTTTTTGTTTAGTATTGAGTGAGTTTTACTATAGAAAAACGTTTAATAGCAGAGTTAAACTGTATAGTAATTGATTGAATAATTTTCACTCCTTTTTGAAGCCCACGAATAACAGATTATGACCGACACGCCGCGAAAAACCCTAACCCTAAAGCGTAAGCCTGCACCTGAATCGTCGACTGAAGCAACACCCAATCAGCTGGCCAATGCGGGTACTGAACCGATAGCACGTGAAACGCGAATTTTGGGTAAACGCATTATCATTCGAAACGAAGAAGCAAAATCAAATAAAAACACCTTCAATCATCAAACTAAATCGGGTAGCAAGCATAAAACTTCACCGCAAAAATCCAAAGAGGCTCGCCCTAAACCAAATAAACCCGCAGAGCCTAGCCCTTCTGAAATTCAAGCTAAAGCAATCGATCGTTTTTTAGCAGAGCGCTTTGCAGTATGGCTAAATTACCAACCTTTAGCCTTAGGGGTTGAAGCAGATCTCTATCAGCTAATGGACCAAAACCAACCACCTGCCTCTAAGCGGGTCGTACAACGTCTATTACGCATGCATTGCAATCATGGTAAATATTTACAAGCTGTGATTGATGGGCAACAACGTTATACCTTAGCGGGTGAAGCGCTCGGTGAAGTGAGCAGTGCTGAGCGTGAACATGCAAGTCGCACACTCAAAGAACATGAAGAGAAAAAAGCGCAACGTTAAAATCTTTTAAAGTTTTTTCAGACTTTTAATGAGTTCGCTTAGCTCACTCAGTTTGGTTTGGCTTTCAGTAGATGGAAATAAAAAAGGCCACATCTAATGATGTAGCCTTTTGAATAAGTGGCTCCCCGAACTGGGCTCGAACCAGTGACCTAATGATTAACAGTCATGTGCTCTACCAACTGAGCTATCGGGGAACAGCCGAGGCGCGTATTCTCACAAAAAATGGGGTTGGGCGTCAAGCACTTTTTTTGCAGCTTGTTTAAAGATTGTTGAGTTGGCAGTAGGCTTATGCATTTGCTCACTTAAATAACGTCGCCATTGCCGCGCCCCCGGTAGGCCTTGAAATAAACCTAAAATATGCCGACCAATATGACTAACACGCACACCCAAAGCTTCCTGCTGCTCAAGATATATAAGCAACTGTTCTAAAACCGCATAGCGATCTAGCTGATGAGCCGGTGCTTCATAAATCAGCTGATCCACCTCTGCTAAGATCCAAGGATTGTGATACACCTCGCGCCCTAGCATGACGCCATCGACTGATTGCAAATGGGCTTGGCAAGCCTCAAGCGAAGTGATCCCGCCATTAATAATGATTTCTAACTGTGGAAACGCTTGCTTCAATTGGTAAACCAACTCATAGCGTAAGGGAGGAATTTCACGATTTTCTTTTGGGCTAAGCCCTTTTAACCAAGCTTTACGCGCATGAATAATAAAAGTCTGACAGCCTGCCTCTGCAACCGTACTCACAAACTTATATAACCCCTCATAATCCTCCTGATCATCAATTCCAATACGATTTTTAATCGTGACGGGAATCGTAACTTTAGCTTGCATTTCAGCAACACAATCCGCAATTAGTTGTGGCTCAGCCATTAAGCAAGCACCAAAAGCACCTTTTTGCACACGCTCACTAGGGCAACCAACATTAATATTCACTTCGTCATAACCGAATTCCGCAGCCCATACCGCGCATTGCGCCATTTCCTTAGGCTCACTACCGCCGAGTTGTAAAGCTAGCGGATGTTCGGCTTGATTAAAGCTTAAATAGCGCGCCGTTTGCCCGTGTAAGAGTGCTGCTGTAGTCACCATTTCTGTATACAAAACAGCCTGTTTGCTGAGTAAACGATGAAAATAGCGGCAATGCGTATCGGTCCAATCTAACATGGGGGCAACTGAGAACAATCTTTTCATTTAGAAACAGTAACTTATAAAAAAATCAATAACTTAAAAGGTAATAAGATTCGTACATATTCGTTTTTATTACCTTTATTTTAGCTCTTTTTAAGTCTTTTCAGCTACAATCTAGCAACATTTTTAAAATTTTGTTGCAGGGAGTAGGGCATGGCTACATCGTTTCAGAACCGACCCAAAAAAAACGGCATTATCTCAGTCACAGCAACGATCCGCATCACCCAAAACGGTAGCGTCATCCACGCCGAAAGCAAAACCTTTAGCAAAAGCACCAGCAAAGAAAATGAAAAAAATGCTCAACGTTGGGCAAAAAAACGCGAAGCCGAACTGGAGGTTCACGGGGTTCCACAACTACAATCCAGCTATACATTAGCAGAAGTTGCCGAACGCTATTTAGATGACCCACACCAAGTTCGCCTAGGCCGTACTAAGAAATCAGATATAAAAAAACTCCGACACTATCCTATAGCCCAACGTCCTATCGACCAACTGACCAGCCGCGACTACACCGAACTCATCAATTGGCGCTTAACAAACGTACAGCCTCAAACAGCCGCGAACGATCTAGTCTGGATCAAAGTATTATTAGAATTTGCGGCCGCAGAGCTAGGCGCAAAACCTAATGTCAACGAACTCTCATCGACTAAAGACTATCTCCGTAGCGTCGGAAAAATTACCCAAAGCACCGAACGCAATCGCCTTCCAACCCCTGAAGAAATGCAGAAAATCCTCAATTTCTTCAGCAAACGCCGCCGAAAATCGGCTATACCAATGCTCGACATTATCCTTTTTGCGATGTACTCCACCCGCCGTCTTTCCGAAATCACCCGCCTAGAATGGGCAGATAACGATAATACCTACAAAACCGGCATCGTTAGGGATGCAAAACACCCCCGCAACAAAGAAGGCAACCACTTAACCTTTATTTACGGCGAAGAGGCTTGGACAATCATGCAGCGCCAGTACACTGATAGCCCCTATATCTTTCCTTATAACCATCGCACTATTAGCAGTATATTCACCCGCACGTGCAAAGTGCTGGGCATCGAAAACCTGCATTTCCAAGACCTTCGGCATTGGGGAGTTTCCGAAAAATTCATAGTCAAAGGGCTACGTATTCATGAAGTAGCAGAATACTCTTTACACGAAAGCTGGGAAACCTTAAGACGTTACACTCATTTTTCCCCAAAGCAGAGGACTTTAGTGCAAGCAGTGCATGAGCTGATTCGATCATCATCTTAAATATTTTTTTGAAAAAGTATATACTTTTTCAAAATAAGGGCGTATAGTTCAAATCATCAACTAACGCACGGAGAACATAAAATGACTATCACATACTCAAGCAACGAAAGCGGCTTCTTAGTAAAAGTTCCTTTTGATCTAAAAGACGCATTCAAAGCAGTGTTCAAAACTGCAAAATGGGATAGCACCACTAAAGCGTGGCAAGTGGGTGTTCGTGCTGAGAAAAAAATTCAACAATTCATTGTCGATACCAGAGCACAACAAGCAGAAATTGAAGCACTAGAGGCCGCTCAGGCTGAGCAAGATGCACTTAATTACGACTTAAAGGCATTGCACGCTGAATTAACCAAGTTTCAAGCCGATATGGATGCAAAACGCCAAGCGTTGCAAGATGCTAAAGCGTTGCAGTCTCAACTCGAAGAATCTAAAAAAGCACTTTCCGCCACGCAAGCAGAACTAGCTGAAGTAGCCAAAGAAGTTGCTACAGAACACACCAAGGCTAAAAGCCAAAAAGAAGACATAAAAGCAATGTTAACTGGCATTATTGATCTAGATCGCGTCTTCGAATTAAAGCGTACCTTGGAAAATAATCATGTTCCAAATGACCGCTCCAAAAAATCCAGATTCGAGGCGGCACAGCAGGAGCTAAAGAAAATGATTGCTGCACTAGCAGAAGCTGGGATTAAGTCGCACGGAATTAGCGCTATGTATCAAGCAAATATCAACCGCCCTGATCGAGACTCAGTGCGCAACATTAGCAATGATAGAGTTTATTTAATTACTAAAGTAGAAATGCAAGGATAAATGATGCTAAACCGTTTAACAATACCTACTGGGGTGGCACGCGCCATCACCCCTGCTGATCTCCCACCAAAAA
>JBJOOT010000059.1:0-17730 GCA_046051185.1 Pseudomonadota bacterium
ACGCCCACCTGGGGAGTTCACGGTGAATATTCATTACTACCGTAGCCAAACTTTGCAAGCAGTCCCCGTCACGGTATATCTCGCAGAAGTGAATCCTGCCCTCAAGGTTCTGTATTATGCCACAACCACTTTGCAGCGAGAGGGCGAAGAGCGGACTGCGGTGCGTTTTAGCATTACGCCCAAAGGTCAAGTCACCGCTATTAACACCCTACAAAAATCCCTCGTGCTCGGAGGAAAAATATGAATGAAATGCTCATGTTGTTGGTGGTGGCCTATATTGTCCTTGCCGCACTGTTAGCTTTAGTTTTGCTCTATGGGCGGCTGGCTTGGGTATGGAAGTTGTTATTAGTGCTGGTCACCACCGGTTTGTATTGGCTAAGTTATCAAGGATGGAAAGAAGTGCAGGGCTGGCCTAGCCAAGTCGAGTTACCGAATAAGTTTTTATTACATGCCTCGGTAATTGAAGAGCCGAATCAGGAAGAGGGAACAACAGGACGGATTTTCATTTGGGCATCTAATTTAAAAGGGAATAAACCTGCAGGCGAGCCGCGTGCTTATATCATCCCTTATGACCGTGAAGTTCATTCATCCTTACAAGATGCATTGCGGAATCAGCGGAATGGCAATGTGCAAATCGGTGTGAAGGAGCGGGATAAAAATGTGCAAAATGCAGCCCCCGTTAATGTCCGCCAACTGGGGCAAATTCATGAAAAGCTCAAGTTTATTGAATTGCCTGACCCTGCTTTACCTGAGAAATAATCATGGGGCGCTCAATAGTTATTTTATTTTGCCTGAGTTTATTAGCGGCCTGTGATCAGCCTGCTAGTGATGATTATTTCCCTTTGAATCAAGGCTTGCGTTGGGAATATCAAGTGACTATTGAGCATCCTGAGCGTTTAGATACTCAGTCACTCATGATTGAAAGCAAAGGGCAGACCCGTTTGAAACAAGAAATAGTTAGTATTCGCGCCACGAGCGATGGTACAGATTATTATCTTGCCCAACGTGCCGATGGTATTTATCGCTTGGCTAAGCGGAGTCTGGTTGAAGCTGAGCCACGCTTAGATCCTAGCCCACGCATGGTCTTACCCTTACCCATTGCGCAAGCTAAAGGCAAAACGTGGTCGTTGATTTCTCAACCGTATTTGATTGAGCGAGTCTTTGAAGGCCAAGATGTGATGACAGCTGATAGCCTGCAATTCCCGATGACTTATTCAGTACTGAGTGTGGATGAATCCGTCGAGGTCGCAGCGGGTCGATTTAGCCATTGTATTCTAGTTGAGGGACAAGCGGATTTATCTTTATATGCGGATGCACGTAAAGGTAATTCCATCGTACCTATTACGACCCGTGAATGGTATGCACCTGGGGTAGGTTTAGTGAAACTAGAACGTGAAGAGCCTTTGGATACAGAAGTGTATAAGGGCGGGAAGATTACGATGGAGTTGCTGAGGTTTGAGGATTAACTCAGCTGTAGTAAGAGCCGTATTTCAGTGCTTACACGAAAATTATCCAAAGCGCTTAGAATCTAGGCCTGATAAGGATTGGCGAATGGAATATCTCGTGCTTTAATGTGCGAAATACAGGAGAGGATCACTATGCTCAATGAACAACAACAGACCGAACTTTTAATTAATCAAGTCCATCAGGCGCTTGCCCTAAGCGATTCGGCAAGTGAAGCGGATTGGGCTACCTTTGAACAGCGCTTGCGGCGTTATCTTCCTGCGCTCACCTTAGAATTGAGTATGGTCTATGGTGAGCGGGATGATTTTCTGAGCTTTCTCAAAGCGCTATTAAAAGCGGCTTATTCTAGCTGGCAGCTACGCTCTATTGCTTTAAAAATCCAAGATGCAGAGCATGAGCATCAGCCTGATTGGTTCACCTCCGAGAAGATGGTTGGTGGGGTTTGTTATGTGGATTTATTTGCGGGCAATCTACAAGGGATTATTCAAAAAATTCCTTATTTTCAAGAACTCGGTCTGACTTATCTGCATTTGATGCCGTTATTTAAATGCCCAGAAGGGCAAAGTGATGGCGGTTATGCTGTGAGTAGTTATCGTGAAGTGAATCCAGCGCTGGGCACGATTGAGGATTTACGGGTGGTCGCCGCTGCTTTGAAAGCTGTCGGCATAACTTTAGTGGTCGATTTTATTTTTAATCATACCTCGAATGAGCACCATTGGGCGCAGGAGGCTGTGAAAGGCAATCCGCAATATCAAGATTTTTATTATTTCTTCCCTGATCGGCAGATGCCGGATGCTTATGATCAGACCGTGCGTGAAATCTTTCCCGATCAACATCCAGGGGCTTTTTCACAGCTAGCAGATGGGCGCTGGGTGTGGACAACCTTTAATAGTTTTCAGTGGGATTTGAATTATAGCAATCCGGCTACTTTCACCGCGATGGCGGAGGAAATGTTGTTTATTGCTAATCTTGGCGTAGATATTTTGCGGATGGATGCCGTCGCTTTTATTTGGAAGCAGCTTAGCACTGATTGCGAAAATCTACCACAAGCCCATGCCCTCATTCGCGCCTTTAATGCCGTCGCACGGATTGCGGCACCGAGCTTATTGTTTAAATCTGAGGCGATTGTTCACCCCGATAAAGTCGTGCAATACATCGCCCCGAATGAGTGCCAACTTTCCTATAACCCCTTACAAATGGCTTTGTTATGGAATTCGCTGGCGACCCGCGAAGTGAATCTTTTACAGCAAGCCTTAGAGCGTCGCCATAATTTGCCCGCGCATACTGCATGGGTGAACTATGTGCGTTGTCATGATGATATTGGCTGGACTTTTGCAGATGAGGATGCCGCTGAGTTTGGGATTAATGGCTTCAAACATCGCCAATTTTTGAATCAATTTTATGTGAATCGCTTTGCGGGCAGCTTCGCACGGGGTGTGCCGTTTCAAGATAATCCACTGACAGGTGATTGCCGTATTAGTGGTATGTGCGCGGCTTTGGTTGGTTTAGAGCAGCAAGACCCACTGGCGATTGATCGTATTATGTTATTGCATAGTGTGGCCTTGAGTTCTGGTGGTTTGCCCTTGATTTATCTGGGTGATGAGGTGGGTACGCTGAATGATTATAGTTTTGCTCAAGACCCACATAAAGCGGATGATTCGCGTTGGGTGCATCGTCCACAGGCGGATCGCTTACGTTATGAGCAGCGCCATGATCTACAGACTGATGCAGGCAAAGTTTTTTCGCGGTTAGTGCACTTGATTCAGTTACGCAAAAATACACCTGCTTTGGGTGGTACGCAGTTAGTGTCATTTAATACACATAATCCGCATGTTTTGGCTTATTGGCGGGGAGAGAAGGAGCGTGTATTGGTATTGGCAAATTTTAGTGAAAAAACGCAAAGCGTGGATGCCTTAACTTTATCGGCTTTACCGCAGACCTTGGTAGATTTACTCAGTCAGCAGCGTATTTCGGTTGTTAATGGCCTGCAATTAGAGCCATATCAAGTAGTATGGTTGAAGGCTGATTAATGGCTTGGAGTGTTTAGTCAGGAAATTAGGAGCACTTCATAGTTCAAGCGAGCAATGGAAGGTGACGGGGCTAACGTAGCCCCCTTATCGTCATTTCATCAAGTCCAGTCTTTTGGGCAATGGTGGCATCATCCAATATGTCTAATAAGTTACGCGCTATTTCAAGGGCTTTCTTCAACTCGCCTTCTTCCCGCCCTTTCGCCAGATTCTGGGCTTCAATATTGTGCATATCGCGGTAATAGGTGATGCTGGCGTTATATCGTGCTCGTTCACGGCTGGGTAATTTTAAAATATTGGCACGTTGAAAAAAATCTTCAAACATCGGATCACTTAACTCATCGGGCATACTATGCAATTGCGCTAAGTGGGTGAGGATATACAACCATTTATCTTGGCGTGAGCTATTGTGCTTGAGGGTTTTATTGAATTTGGGGCCTTCCACAAAAGCAAAATTCAGCTCAGGAATCACGGTTTGATGGGTTTCAATATCTAGAATCCGCGCTTTGGTTAAATATTTATGCGGGTTGTTGTCGATGGTGAAATTCAATAATCCGATGCAATACACCGGATTCAAAGCAAAATTCCATACCCCTTTGGGGGCTTGTTCGGTAATAGCGAAGGTGCTGTAAAACAGGCTACGTTGCCGGAAATAATCCTGTTTGGCTTTTTGCAATTCAATAATAAAATGTGTGCCTTCGGTACTTTTACAGTACAGATCAAACACCGCGTTACGGTCAATTTGTTTGTTACCGAGTTGCTCATTTTTATGGTAATTCAACTCGCTAATGCTGGGGATGAAGTCCACAAACACGCTATTGAGGAAGTCGATGAGATACACTTTCGAGGATTCTTCACCAAATAGTTTTTTAAAGCCGTAATCGGTAAAGGGATCCATGAATACGCCGGGGCTGGTTAACATCGTTTGATCACTCCCTGCTGGTTTATGTGGTGTTATGCGTCGAGTGGGATTATAGCATGTTGGCTGGAGCGGTGTTTTAAAAGGGAAAATGGCGATTGATCCATGATGCTGAAGTTATTTTCAGATGCGGGCACTACGCCAAAACAAGCTCAATCCAGCCGATCCGTTTTGCGCCTACCAGAGCTGAGGCTAGTAGTACCGGCTTACCTGATGAGCCCAACTCGCCTAATAGTACGGTACACTTAACAGGTAAGTTGTTGGTCTCATCCAATACGAATAAAATGGGCTGACTTAGCCTATGCTACTAAAAACATTATTCACCGAGTTTATAGGGCTTACCAAAATAAATAATATTTAAGTCCTTAGTCGGGGTGAAATTAGTTTTCTCCATCACAAAAGTTTTAGCATCAACTTTTTTCACACCTGTACCACAGAAACTTAATTTCTCATTTGGATCGGATTTTTTCACCGTCAATTTAAATTTGCCTATCGAGCCTTTCCAATTCGCACCCGTAGTCAGGATGTATTTGATGGTGGTAGTAGGGGTATCATAATGAGCCTGGAGCTGCTTTTGAATCCAACGTTTTAAATCAGAATCAATACAATACTGGCCACTTTCTTCATTCTGTAGACCATACCCTACACCGCCGCCTAAGCCCGGGGTATATTCATGGACGATGCTAAGCGTTTTTTTAGCAGGAAAAGTTTGCATCCAATGGTGGGTAATTTTATGGGTGATTGCCCCCGTTTCTTGATCCACCGTCCGTTTATCTTCGCTCTGAAAGGCTTGCTGTTTGCCCTCAACCACAACGGAAAAGTCCAAGATATTTTTATCTTTAGGCAAGGTTTCTTCCGTGTAAGGTAAAGATGAGCCATCGGCATCGAGATAAGCTTCTGGCAAAGGAAAGGCTACGCGGGTGCTAATTGGCTTATCGCTGGAATTATAGAATTGGTAAGCAACGCGAATTTTGTCTTTGCTGATGAATAAATCCTCTTCCTGCATCACAATCTGCTCGGATTGGGTAAAGACTAAACCACCCGCCCCAAAAGCAGCAGTGGAATCATTGGCAGCAGCAGTCGATACCGCCAAGAAAGCGAAGCTGCTAGCTAGAAAAACAGAGCGCATTGGAAATTCCTCGCAATCATTATTATACTAAATACCAATTATAGACCAATCAGCCATTAATAAAGACCAGTGTCAGTCGATTATTTTTGCTGCAGGTATGTTGAAGATAACTCACATAGCCATTAATAAACTTAAGAGCGGCTTGTTGACGGGTACAGTCCGCCTAACTCAAGGGGCTGAGCATTAAGCCTAATAAGAGCGTTGGATAGATGATTTGCATTTTATTTAGTCTCGTTGCTAATAATTCGCGTTTAATCTTTAAATTTAGAGGGCAAGTAGGCAATAGGTTCATACTGCGAAACCATACGCGGCTAGATCCTGAAAGGCGCTGTTATTATTTATTCGAGACGGCAATAACAGTAGAGGAATTGTTGAATCATACCTGCGGGTGTTTGGTGGTTTACCGTCAAGCTATCCAATAAATGGAAACTGTGACCAAACTCGCCATGCAAACCTTGGCTATCATAGCGCATCACCTCCAAACCACTGCATTGTTTAGGGCCATCTGTTCCAAAGGTCGCCATAATCACATGTCCATGAGGTTTAACGGCCTGCAAGACCTGCTGTACATAACGCTCGCGCTGAGCTTTTTCAGTGAGGAAATGAAATACAGCGCGATCATGCCAAACATCAAAAGACTGTGGGGCAAATTCCAGCTCTAAAATATCCCCAACCAGCCACTGAATGTGTTCGGCTTGCTTACCTAAACGAGTTTGGGCAATCTCCAAAGCCTGCTGTGAAATATCCAGCATACTTAATTGTGCATAGCCTGCTCTTAATAAATCATCCGGCAAAGTCGATGCCCCTGAACCCACATCCAAAATCTTAGCCTGAGGATTAGGGGCAAGCCGTTTGATTAGTTGCAAAGAGGTTTCAAGATGCGGTGCATACCAACTGACCTGTGCGGAGTCTTTGGTGTGATAGACCGTTTCCCAATGTTGATGTGTGTTTATGCTGTGATCACTCATTTTTTATTTGGAATCAATGAATTAAAGTAAATTAAAGTGAATTAAACCATCATTTTAGTTTGAAAATAGAGTTGCTGCGCGCTTTGCTTTAAGCCTAGCTGTAGATTGTTTTCATAAATCCCGTGTCCAGCATCGACGAGCTGTAATTGATAATGCTTAATCGAGTTTTGCAATAATTCCGCCCCCTCGACTCGACACACTTGATCCTGCTTGCCATGTACTGCGAACACCGGAATATCCCCTAATTTCTCCAAGCCACTCAATACCCCTTCGGGCGGCAAGAAGAATCGCTGCGCTGCGTAATGTGCATAAATGCGTATCCGTGCAATGCGTGGATACCAAGTTTGTGGGTCAGGGTTAAAACTCGGTGCACCCACTTGCATAATAGCCGCTTCCCAAGTATCCCACGCTAAAGCCGCTTGATAAGCTACCTTAGGTTCAGCCTGTAGATGCGCTAATAAAATAGGGGCAGGATCCGTGTGCTCATCTATTTGTAAGGCGGCTAGTAGGGCTTGGTAAGCTACCGGGTATTGTTGGGCGATTCCCTCCGCGAAGGCAAACCATTCCCAATCTTCACGTCGTGCTAAGAAAACGCCACGCAATAACAGACCTAAACTGCGCTCAGGGAAGCGTTTGGCATATTCTAAGGCTAAGACCGTGCCCCATGAACCGCCATAAATAACCCAATGTTCAAGTTTTAAATGCTCACGTAAGCGTTCCATATCCATAACCAAATCAGGGGTGGTATTCGCTTCAAGGCTGCCTAAAGCGGTGGATTGCCCACAGCCACGTTGATCGAGTTGGATAATCCGAAAACCTTCGGGATACAGTAGATTCGCTTGTGCAGGCTGGCAACCAGAACCAGGGCCACCGTGCATAAACAATAGAGGGAGGCCTTGCGGATTGCCATATTCAGCAAAATAAAGCTGGTGACCGTGATCAACACTGAGCCTACTCATAAGCGAGCAACTTTAGTATCCATCCCGCGTGTTTCGCCGGAGATTTTGAAAAAGGCTTCTAATAAACTGGTCGTTGCGGTTTGTGCAATCAATTGTGCGGGGGTGTCTTGGGCGAGTAGTCGACCTTTGTGTAAGACCAAGACTTGGTTCGCACCTTCGGCCTCGTCGATTAAATGCGTTGCCCAAAGCACACAGAGGTTTTGTTGGGCGCACAGTTGATGTACATAAGCTAAGAGCAAAGCGCGTGAGGCAGGATCAAGGCCGACGGTGGCTTCATCCATTAATAAGAGTTTCGGCTCAGTCATTAAAGCGCGGGCGAGTTCTACTTTGCGTCGATTGCCACCACTTAAAGTACGGCAAGGCTGGTTTACCACCTCGCTTAATTCGAGTTGGGCTAATACGGCTGTGCTACGGGCTTTAATCGTGGCTTTGGACAGGCCATGTAATTTGCCATAGAACGCTAAATTCGCCTGTACACTTAAATCTAAATCAAGGGCAGGCTGCTGAAAAACAACCCCCATTTGTGCTAAGGCGGCGGGTAAATCTTGTTTGATCGCTATGCCATTGAGCACAATCTCGCCTTGATCGGGGGCGAATAGGCCAGTAAGTAATTGGAATAGGGTCGTTTTACCCGCACCATTTGGCCCCAGTAGCGCATAAAACCCTGCCTCTAAGTTGAAACTAACTTGCTGTAAGGCGGGCAGCATCCCATAGGATTTGCTAACAGATTGTACGACAAGTATCGACATCATTCTTCCTTTGCCAAAGAGCCAGACAACAGTTGAGGATAGGTTTGTAATAATTGATTTTGTAAAATTTGTAAATCGCTAGTCACGACTGAGCGTGGGCGGGCTAAGGGGGAGTGATAATCTAAGATTATCCGTGCTGGTCGGCTAGAGAGAAATAAAATCCGATCAGCCAATTGCAGCGCCTCATTCAAACTATGGGTAACGAATACGACGGTTGGGCGGGTGTGTTGCCATAATTGCATTAATAATTGGCGTAAATCTTGGGCGGTTGGCTCATCTAAGGATTGGAAAGGTTCATCCATTAATAACAATTGGGGTTGAGTAACAAAAGCACGCACCAAAGCCACCCGCCGCTTTAAACCACCCGATAATTGCTTGGGAAAAGCAGCACGAAACTCGGTTAAACCCAGTTGTTGTAAGAGTGTTTCCATCCGTGTAAAGCGTTCCGTATCAGCTTGCAACGGTGGTGCATCGAGCACTAAGCGAATATTATCTTCTACACTCAACCACGGCATTAAGCGCGGCTCTTGAAACATATAACTTAAAGCATCGCGGGGGGCTTGAATCTTGCCTTGGAAATCAGCTTCTAAGCCTGCAATCATATTTAATAACGTGGTTTTTCCTGTACCTGAGGGGCCCACTAAAGCAACGAACTCACCCGCTGGCACGGTAAATTGCATGTCGCCTAATGCCTGTAGACCATTGGGAAAAGTTTTATCGCATAGCTCAATCGTTAATAAACTCATGCGCGCCACCGATTTAAGCGTTTTTCTAAGGGGCGCAAAAAGACCGCTTCGAGGATAAGAATTAAAGCCACAAAGGCAAAGGTATAAGCCAAAATACCTTTAATATCAAAATAATGAAAGTAATTGCCCAGTTGAAAGCCAATGCCATTGCTGCGCCCTAATAATTCGACCACGAGCACAATTTTCCAAATCAAGGCTAAACCATTGCGAGCAGCAGCAAATAGATAAGGATACAGTTGTGGCCAATATACTCTCCAAAAACGCTGCATGGCTGATAAGCGATACACTTGTGCGACTTGTAATAAGTCCTTATCAATGGCACGCGCCCCTTCACGTAAAGTGACTACCACCATTGGAATTTTATTCAGTGCGACCGCCAAAATAGCCGCCGTTTCACCTAAGCCGAGCCAGATATAGCAGAGAATAATCGTCACTAAAGCCGGAATATTCAGGCCAATAATAATCAAAGTATCCAGCCATTCATTCCAGCGTGCACGGCTACCCATCAGAATACCTAAGCCAACACCTATCAACATGGCAAGGCTGAAGCTTGCAAGCACCCGCCCCAAAGTAGCGATTAAATGGCGCAGTAAATCACCAGAAAGTAATTGCTCCCAAAGTGTCACTAACACCGCGCTAGGTGTCGGTAGATAACGGCTTTGCAACCACCACGCAAGTATTTGCCAACCCAGCACAAAGCCGATCAGCACTATTACCCGCGCTTGGAGCCAAACCCTCATCAATTAAGGGCAGGCTGGCAAACTAAAGCCGGAGTAAAACACTCCTTGCGGCAATTCTTTGACATCACCGACTAAATCTTTGCCACCTAAATCAGCGAGGAGTTTGAAAGTTTGCCCTGCTGCCGCTTGTTGTTGCTCGCCAAAGCAGGCCGGAATACCCACTCGGAAGGCATCGCGTAGGGCAATGAATACACTATCTTTATCTGCTTTCATGCGGGGGCGAAGGCGTAGCCATTCGGCATCACTGTCTTTGAGGATGGCCTTGGCAGCATAAGAGGCGGTTAAAAAACCATTGGCAGCAGCAGAGTGCTCTTTGGCCCATTGATCATTGAACACCCAGCCAATCATGGGTAGGTCTTTTTGAATACCTAAACCTTCTAACACTTGTGGCACGGTGATGACCGTTTGCAAGCCCTCATCGGTTAAGCGGGCGGCAAAATTCCAGAAGTTTAATACAGCATCCAATTCACCTTTTTGCATCACTTCATTCAATAAAGGGGGGGCTCCGTATTGAATTTCAGCTTCTTTAGCAAGATCAATTTTATCTTGCTGTTGAGCATAAGCACGTACTAACAACCAGCTTTTATCTTTAGCACCTCCGGCAACTCCTAGTTTTTTGCCTTTTAAATCAGCAAGGGTTTTGATATTAGCCTTTGAGCTAGCAAGCATACTGCCAACGGCAGTGGAATAGGGAAATAAGGCATACTCTTGCCCGGCGGCGCGTTGTTGTGCCACCCAAATCCAATCGGTGACTACCACATCGACGGCACCGCCTAATAAGGCTACGGTCGCAGCATCGCCTGACGCGACCGGCACGATTTCTAATTCAAAGCCATTTGCCGTATCCAGTTGATGCTTTTTGAGTACATCTAGCTCCCAATTGACCGTGCCAAACTCCAAGACACCCACCCGCACTTTATCTAAAGCCTGAGCCAACGTGGGCAATAGTGTTAGGGTGAGGCTAACAGCGAGTAGGCGTAAATAGTTCATTGTGGTTCCTCCTGAATTCTAAAGCGCGACCGCTAAGCCTGACGAGTTCGTTGAATCAGGCCCCGTTGAGGATCATACCCCCAAACGGCGAGCAAGAAAAAAATACCTAAAGTGCCCAATACGACCAAAGAGGAGAGGAGGTTCATTTGGCCGTAAAGGGCAAACCGGATCATTTCAACCGCATGGGTAAAGGGGTTGAAGTTAGCTAAATAATAAACCCACATAGCGCCGGATTCTTTTAATTTCCACAAAGGGTAAAGCGCCGTGGAGATAAAAAACATCGGGAAAATCACGAAATTCATCGTGCCTGCAAAATTTTCTAATTGGCGAATCGATACCGATAACAATAAACCTAAAGCCCCTAACATTAGGCCTGCAAGTACCAACGCCGGAAATACCAATAACCATCCCGACCATGGAATATCCACTTGAAAAGCCGCACATAAAGCTAAAAAGGCATAGGCTTGTAATACAGACAATAAAGTGCCCGCCACCAGCTTACTAAACAGCAAAAACCAACGTGGCTGCGGTGCCGTAAGTAGCAAACGCATTAAACCCATTTCGCGGTCATAAACCATCGCTAAAGAGGACTGCATGCCATTAAATAGCAAGACCATCCCCAATAAACCAGGGACAACATACACCTGATATTCAATATAAGTTTCATAAGGCGGAATAATGGATACGCCAAAGATATTCTGAAAGCCTGCTGCGAATACTATCAACCACAGTGCAGGGCGCACTAAAGCGGATAATAAACGTCCGCGCTGATGCCAGAATTTAATCGTTTCGCGTTGACAGATGGCTACTAAGGCGGGCCAATGCCGTGTTGCCATGTCTTCTCTCCTACTAATGACACAGGCTATTAAATAGCTTAATTTTAATAAGTATGCCACCAACTTTTTTCCAACCCATGCTACTCTAGATTAGAGCAAACACTCATGACTGAAAGAGGAGCATTCATGAATCATTTAATAAAATTAGCTATTTTAGTCGCTTTGCCTTGTGCTTATTTACCGCAAGGGGTACAAGCTAAAGAAAGCGGCTACATCTTTGTCAGTAGTGAAAACGATAATATCGTGACCGTATTAGATGGCAAAACCTATGAAAAGGTTAAGGATATTAAAACCGCTAAACGCCCCCGCCATCTGCAATTTAATCCTGATAAAACTTTACTCTATGCCGCCTGTGGTGATGGTGAAAGTATTGATATTATTGATGTCGCTAAACTTGAGGTAACTGATCAGATTGAAGATATTGATGACCCCGAGGCCTTCGATTTAAGCCCTGATAATAAAAATTTGTATATTTCGCTCGAAGATGAAGGCAGTTTAGGCATTATTGATCTAGCCACTAAAAAAATGACCAAAACCATTGAGGTTGGGGAAGAGCCCGAAGGGGTGCTTGCCAATCCAGATGGCAAGACCGTTTATGTGACCTCGGAAGTCGCAAATATGGTGCATGTGATTGACCCCACTGCGGATGAGCCGACCGCGAATATTGTGGTTGGCACTCGTCCACGCCGTTTAGCGCTAACACCTGATGGCAAAGAATTATGGGTAACCAGCGAATTGGATGCTTCAGTAAGCATCATTGATGTAGCGACGAATAAGGTAAAAGAGAAAATCAATTTCGCCCCTGAGGGTTTCCGTAAAGAAGATATAACTCCCGTTGGTTTAGTGATGACCAAGGATGGCAAAACCGCTTTTGTGACGATTGGGCGGGCGAATCGGGTTGCGGTGGTTGATGTCTTAGGGCGCAAGGTCGAGACTTATATTTTGGTGGGAAACCGGGCATGGAATGCAGCACTTAACAAGGATGAGTCCTTATTATTTGTTGCGAATGGTTTGAGCGATGATGTGTCGATTATTGATGTGCCCGCGCGGAAAGTACTTAAATCAGTGCCGGTTGGGCGTGTGCCTTATATGGTGGTTGTGGATGATTAAGCAAACGGTATTGAGTGCTCTGTTCCTGAGCCTATTCCTGCAGGTGGCCTATGCAGAGGAAAAGCCCGCTGCTGTGGCTGCGCCTGAAAACTTACCGGCTACTCCCGCTACTGCTACTATTGAAGCCGCGCCCGCACAAACGGCTAAAGCGGTGTTGACTATTGGATATGTCCAACTCAGTGATGATGCGCGTTATGATGACAAACTCATGCCCAAGCAGTTTTTGGGCGCGCCATTTGGGCGGCCTTATCCGGCGGCTGAAGTTGCTTTGAAGGAAATAAAATTTCACGGTGAAGCAGCCGATGTAAGCTTTGCTTTAGAGGCGATCAGCGGCCAAGATAGCGCTGAACTCATTAAGCAAGTGAGTGATTTACAGGCCAAGGGTGTGAAATTCATCGTAGCTGATTTACCGGCAAAAACACTCGTGGAGTTGGCACAAGCCTTCAAAGCTAAGGATCTAGTGTTTTTTAATATTTCCGCCAAAGAAGATGCACTGCGCCAAGCCCAATGCCAAGCCAATATCTTTCATACCATTCCCAATTTGGCGATGCAAGCCGATGGTTTAGTGCAATATTTAATCGCACATAAATGGCGCAATGCTTTAGTTTTGCAAGGCCCCTTACCCGAAGATCAAGACTTGCTTGATGCGTTTCAACGGGCAGCCAAACGTTATGGTTTAAAAATTACTGATACACGGCAATTTGTATTAGGCAGTGATCCACGCGAGCGCGAGAAGAATAATATCGCCCTGTTAACGGCGGGTGATTATGACGTGGTGTATATTGCAGATAGCCAAGGGGAGTTTGCGCGTAATGCCAATTATCAAACCTTATTGCCTCGCCCTGTGCTTGGCTCAGAAGGTTTGAATGCCTTAGCGTGGAGCTGGGCTTGGGAGCGTCATGGTGCGCCTCAAGTTGAGAAACGCTTCATGAAGCAAGCGGATCGCCATATGTCAGATGTGGATTGGGCGGCTTGGATGGCGGTGCGTTCTTTGGGGGCTGCCGTGCAGCAAACCCAAAGCACAGAGCTTGCTAAAATTCGTGAGTATTTAATAGCTCCGACAACGAATTTAGATGGTGCAAAAGGTAATCCAAGCAGCTTCCGCCCTTGGGATCAGCAATTACGCCAACCCTTACTGCTGGCCACCCAAAACTGGGTTATAGATCGTGCTCCCTTGCCAGGGTTTTTGCATCAAGTCAATAATTTGGATACTTTAGGCTTTGACCAGCCGGATAGTCAGTGTAAGTTTTAAGCAGCTGATTTCAGCCTCTGCTGAGGCTATCGACTCATAAGATCAATAGCGAGTTTTACTTAAAAATAAACTCTACATCTACAGTTAGGAAGGTATTCTCATGGTGTATCAAGCTGATTCAAGTCGTTATGATTCCATGCACTATCGACGCTCAGGGCGCAGTGGTTTGCAATTACCCGCTATTTCGATTGGTTTATGGCATAACTTCGGTGGCAGCAGCCCGCTAGAGTTAGGCCGTGCGATGTTGCGGCGTGCCTTTGATTTAGGGATTACCCATTTCGATTTGGCGAATAATTATGGCCCCCCTCCGGGGTCGGCAGAATCAGCCTTTGGCAAATTGTTGCAACAAGATTTTCTCCCCTATCGGGATGAGTTAATTATTTCAACTAAGGCAGGTTATGACATGTGGCCGGGGCCTTATGGAGAATGGGGTTCTCGTAAATATCTCATGGCCAGTCTTGATCAAAGCCTCAAGCGCATGGGCTTGGATTATGTGGATATTTTCTATTCGCATCGGTTTGATCCTGATACCCCGTTAGAAGAGACGATGGGGGCTTTAGCGAGTGCAGTACGCCAAGGTAAAGCCTTATACGTGGGGATTTCATCCTATTCACCTGTTAAAACCCATGAGGCGGCTGAAATGCTGCGGCAGATGGGGATTCCCTGTTTGATTCATCAACCGTCTTATTCTTTGCTCAATCGTTGGATTGAGGAGGCGCTGCTGGATACCTTACAGCAAGAAGGCATGGGCTGTATTGCTTTCTCGCCTTTAGCGCAGGGTTTACTCAGTGATAAATATTTAAAAGGCGTACCCGAGGCCTCGCGTGCGAGTAAAGGAGGCTCTTTCCTTGGCGAGTTTCTAAATGAGCAGAATTTAAAAATGGTGCGTGATCTGAATCAAGTCGCGGCTGAGCGCGGGCAATCTTTGGCACAAATGGCGCTTGCTTGGGCTTTGCGCGATCCACGAATGACCTCAGTTTTGATTGGGGCGAGCAGTGTGCAGCAGATTGAAGAGAATGTCGCCGCTTTGAGTAATTTAGCGTTTAGCCCTGAGCAATTAGCACGAATTGATCAAATTGCTCAGGATGGTGGTATTAATCTCTGGGCTAAATCAAGCGCCCATTAGTCTTGTGAGTTTGCCGGTTTAGCCCCCATAAACCGGCAAATGCCAATTCGCCCCTTGGCTTTGCGCATACGTGACCGCTTGTTGGATTTGAGCCAACAATTTTATCTTGTCTTTGCCTAACACGCCTTTTAGCACCAAATTATTAGAAATATGATCACTGCGAAAAATGGTTTGCTTTAATTCTAGATGCTGAATAAAAGTCTGCATCTCAGTAAATAAATCAAGGGTGGAGCAGGGCGTATAATCATCCCCAAAAATTTCAGTAAAACGGCGTTCACCATGACGAAAAAATAAAGCTAACGTTGCGAGGTATTCAGGCTGTGTAGCATTAATTAATGCAGCCTAGGCCAGTGCATGTTGTTCACTATACTGCTTGCCACCCAAGCCATTAATAATCATCACTGATGTTTTAATCTCTGCGGCTTTCAGCTTTAAAATCGCCTCGCGTGTACTGGCAAAAGTTTCACTTTTTTGGACTTTGCGTAACACCGTATCATCGCCACTTTCCGCACCGATATACACCAAGCTTAAACCTAATTCGCGTAAGGTTTGCAATTGCTCTGATGTTTTATTCGCAATATTTTGCGGCAGGCAATAGGAAGAAACGCGGGTCACACTCGGTAAATGCGTACGAATCGCTTGCAAAATCGCTTCAAGGCGACGGAAGGATAAAACCATCGCATCACCATCCGCTAAGAAAACTCGCCGTACACCTTGCAAGCTTGCCCCACAGCTTTGAATTTCTGCCAAAACCTCCGCCTCAGAGCGTGGTTTAAATTTCTTTTGAGGCTGGGTATACATCTCGCAGAAACTGCATTGATTCCAGCTACAACCATTCGTGACTTGCAGAATTAAGGAATCCGCTTCGCTCGGTGGGCGGAATAGGGGTTCGATGTAGTGGACGGGGGAGTTGATGTACATATGGGTTACCTAGAATAACAGTACTTTGAACTTAGTTGTTTAGCCAAAAAGACATCAGCAAGTTTAGAGTTTTTATTTGCCTATTGGTATACAATAAACATGTAGACTACGTTCTGTGAGTACAAATTAGGAGAACCATACTGATGTACGCGACGAATGTTCGTGAACTAAAAAAGAACCCCTCACTAGCTTTGCGCCAAGCGAGGAATGCCCCCGTCTTAATCTTGAAAGGCGATGAGCCAGATGCTTTATTGGTTCATTTGGATAAAAGTCTGAGTAAAACAGAAACAGGTCTACGCCCAGCCTTGGCGGCCAATTTATATAAAGAAGGTGTCATGTCTTTAGGCAAGGCCAGTAAGTTAAGCGGCTTAGCCATGTCAGATTTCATTCGGCATTTAGGCAGTTTAGGAATTGAGATTGTCAAACTAGACGAAACTACTGCGTATGAAACGAAAGACCTTTCCGTATGGCTGTAATTGTTAGCGATACGGGACCGTTATTGGCTTTAGCCGGTGTTGAACAGTTAGTTGTCTTAAAAATGCTGTTTAAAACGGTTTTAATACCCCAAGCTGTTTATCAAGAGTGTTTAGCGAAAACAGATCGTGCTGCTGTATTAATCGAGCAAGCTATAGAAGAAGGTTGGCTTAAGATGGAGTTAGTTGTAAATCCCGAAGGATTTCCCCTGTGTCTAGGGGCTGGTGAACAGGAAGCGATGCAACTAGCCATTAACTATGATCAGGTTCTATTGATCATGGATGATCGCCTTGCTCGACGTGAGGCTATGCAGCGGCAGTTAAATTTTGTTGGTACAGCGCGGGTCTTATGGTTGGCACAGCAGAAAGGTTTGCTGAGTAATGCGGCACAGGTGATAGATGCAATGGCTACGAATGGCTATCACATCTCAAAGAAGCTATTGGATCAATTAACTTAAATTATTTAGTTATGCCTTAGAAGAGTTAAAGAAGGTTCGGTTAATGAACTCACCAATCACCTTATTATGAGTCTTGGCAAACTTGGAGATGATGGCACACAGTATGCGTAAACGGTGTGCAGTCGATTTGCAGTCGATATGTCGAGGATTTGGAGTTGTGGCGGTAATTGTGTGGAGAGGCTCTTTTCATGCTAGGCAAGTGTTATACTGCTTTATAAACCACTCACTATGTTTAAAACCAATAATACGAGAGCCATCTTGATGTCTGAAAAAAACTATTCCCTCGGTTTAAGCATTCTGTTCTGGCTGTTTTGGCTAGTTGGAGCCTTTGCTGTTTTTGTATTCGTCTTATTTGCTATCAGTAGCTATAACGGTGATGCTTATTTCCCTAAAGGATGGGGCATTGTCGCGTGGGATATGGCGATTATCCTCACAGGTATCTTTTTATTGGTGAAAATGGCTTGGCATTTTTTTAAAGCGGATCGGCAAGCCTCCACCTTGATGCTTTGGATTATTTTTACGGCCATTGGCTTACCGCTCATTGGTTTTGGCGGCTGCTTGCTACCTGATGCTATTGGATAGATCAGAGTGCTCATTCATTCTGTGTTTGATGGGCTGGCGCTTCTTTGTGGCGTATTGATGAGCTTTTGGTTTCGGCGTCAATATGGCTTAGTGCGCCCTGTGGGTGTCACTCAAGAATCCCAGCATCATTATTATTTGCTAGCGTTGCTCTTGGGTTTAATCGGGGGGAGTGTCTTATTCGGTACTCTCAATTTGCATCTGTCTGGGCAAGCAGGAGTAGCAAAAAGTATGCTCGGTGGGGTGTTTGGTGCGATTGTCAGTGCAGAAATTTTTAAATATTT
>JBJOOT010000060.1:0-17354 GCA_046051185.1 Pseudomonadota bacterium
TAACCTTTGGAGTGGTGCTTTAGGGCTAAGATATACTTGGTGATAATGCGCTTTTGTTGCTTTTGAGGGAGCGTTCTAAAGTAGAGTGACTCCCAAGTTCTCTTTATCATTGCCCTAATAACTTGATTGCCCATCGAAACGTATTAAGTTTATGAGTGAAATTAGGGTTTTTTTCCAGCTTGACTACGTTTAAGGCGTTCATCATCTAAGACAACCGTTACTTTCTCTTTGCCGGGGTAGTGTTTAATTTCAACAATATCCCCGATGGGAATTTCACGCCAAACTTTGCCATCAGCAAAGGCTGCAATTATGACAGCAACGATGAGTATAATGACAAGCCCTATTGGGTCAATAATACGAGGAGATTGAAACGACGTATAAAAAATATAAAAAAAATAGCTAACAGACAGGCCTAGGAAAACCACTAAAAAAGTAAATGGTTTTCGTGAATGGGTTTCGACAATTAGATAGTCGCCCTCTACTTCCGCTTTATTGGCTTTGATTTTTCGAATACTCACTGCTGACACTCCTCAATATGAGTGATCTGATTTGGGTTTGGAGTTTTTCAGAGTTATTTTCTGGCTAATCTAGCGATTAAACAAAAAATGATCAAAGCGAAAAAATGAATCAAAATAGATCAGATGATTAGTTTTTAATCTCATTATTTCTATTTATCAGTAGCTAGTATTTATCTCGCTTAAAATTATTTAATGGACGGGGTTTTGTTAGTCTGACTTAAGTTAAACAAGGATTTTCCTAGTCGATAAGCCCGCTTAAATTGTTCTTGCACCGAAAAACTATCATTGGCTTCAAGTCTGCGCCGATTGAGTTGTACTTGCATGCCTTGTTCATAGTATTGGTCAAGGAGTTTTTCTAACTCTTCTAAGTTGTAAGCAGGTTTATCTTCGCTCACTGATAGCGGAATAATTGATTGGAAATTGAGGAGTTTTTGGTTGTAGTCTAAAGCATCACGGATATTGCAAGCTTTAGGACTGGTGGGGTTTTGCAAGTCATAAGGGGGCTGCCATTCAGCTTGTGGAGCAAGGCGGTCGACTTGATTGAGCACTCCCAACATAATTGGCTGGCGACGCGCCCGTTGCTTAGGGTCTTTTAGCCAAGTTTGCCATTGCTCGTTAAACTTAGTATCTAAAGCACGTGCAGGTTGATTGGCTTTCAGTACCCACATGACCACATCACTTTGCATCATTTGCTCAAGCAAATAGGCATCATGTTCTGATTGACCATCCAAGCCCGGTAAGTCGACTAGATGTAGGGCATCAATATCATTATCTAGTTTGGCTTGATAGACCGTAGCTGTGCGCGTGGAGGGTAGTTGATTCACTTCCGCTACCATCGAGCCGATCAGAGCATTAATAATTGAGGATTTGCCCACACTCACTTGTCCAATCAGGCAAACCCGTAACGGCTCAAGCGGTACTGCTAAACGCTCTTGATCTGCTTTTAAGGTTGTACTTGTACTCAGTTCTTCATCACTGATTTTAAAACGCCCACTATAGAGATCAATCACTACACTAGCGACTTCTTGTAGCAAGGCTTGTTTGAGCTTGGCTTGAACTTCGTCTTTTAAGTCTGCAAATACACGATCTAACAATTGTCCACGGGCTTCTGCAATCAAGCCTGCAGGGGTCAGGGCGCGTAAAACCCGATAGAGATTCCAGACCTGTTGAATCGTTTCCTGCTTGTCGCGGTGGTCGTATACCAAGCGCAGCATGGATAGATTTAATTTTTCCACTAAAGGGACATGCTGCATGAGCAGCAAACGATAGCGCCGGCTGACTTCTTCGATCATGCGTAGCGCCTCAGGAAGCGTGAAGGCCAGTTCTCGTCGTGCACGACTAGGGTGGTATTGTGCGGCTGCCAACATAGCTAAATCCAAAGTATAGCTACGCATCATGCTCCAATCAGCGTTTTCAGCCAGCTTTTCTTCAAGACTCGTATTTAACAGCACCCATACCTGTAGATCAAACTTAGTCCAATCTTTAGAGGCTTTGACCCAAGCTTCATCCCGTAGCTCTGGCGTATCAAATCCTTGTTTAACTTGGCGGCGTAGGAAAAATAAGGGGATAGCAGCTAAAAAAGTAAGGAGGGTGATTAATAGTACAAAGCTCAATAGATAGCCTTCACGATAGATGGAGACAATGCCAAAACCGACGACCACTACTATCGGAATTCCAAACAGCAAAGCTATAAAAGAAGCTATCCGCTCAGAAAGGCGTAAAAAACTACTAAAGCTGGTCTGAGTTTGGCGCATCGCTATCTTTATCGTGCTTTAATTGAGGTAACAACGTGTTTAATGTATCTGTGTATAAAGTTTGTAGTTCAAGTTGATCAACTCGTTCATCTTGGGTTTGATGGTATAAATATTTGCTAGCAGCGCGTCCGAGAGCATAAGTGGTTGCAAAGCTTAAGCTTGCCGCTGTTGCAGCGCCTAAGGTTTGCCCGTAGACAGGAATCAATTTGACTAATTGGCGCAAGCCTAAGCGTGTTGCGTACTGAATCCCAAAACTGGCCCCTAATGCGGCGGCAAACTCAGTGAGTCGCTTTTTATCCCATTCCATGCCATATTGATTCGCCAAACTATGTAGCATTTTGCCTTGAATACTAGGGACGGCAAGCAAACCAATCGCTGGAAATACATCGCTAGCCGCTGCTGCACTGGCATACCACAAAACTTCTTTTTTCAAATGTGCGAAGTTTTGTTCTTCTTGATTGGCCTGTAAGTGTTCATCACTCAGTTGAGCTAACATCGGTAGCAAAGCGGCTAAGGCTTGTTTTAATGCGGCCACCCCTGATACTGCCGGATCATCTGCAATGAAGTCGACAGCCACCTGCTCGATTGTTTGGCCTAAAGTTTTTTCAACTTGAGCTTGGTTATAGGCTAAAGCTTGTTGACGTTGAAGCGGATCAGGAATTTGCAAAATACCTGTATGCACAACTAAATAGTTTTTGATTTTATGAGAAGCGCGAATTTGCTTGAGCGCTTTGAGCACATCACTTTGCTCAGGATCATCGGCTTTCATCACAACCAGCAAAGCATGGCTACGATCTTCGCAAGCCGCTATATCTTCACGGGCATCATAATCAGCTTCAGATAAGCCACGAGTATCTAAAAAACGTAATAATGGCTTATCTTGAGGGTAGTCATAAACTTTGGCCGTTTTAGTACAAGGCTGAAAACCATTGCCAATATCTATTTTGCTATCGCCGGTCAGCGCCTGAATTAATGAGGATTTACCTGCTCCAGTTTTACCGAGCAACCACAAAGTCGGTAAATAGTCAGCCTGCTGAGCCAAGACAAGCTCAAGCTCTGGATTTTTACTCGGATTTGCCCAAGCAGCAACACGTTCAGACCAATTCATACACAAACCTTAGCCTTCTGAGGGATATGCTAACTAATGTAGGGCTTAAATCAGACAAAGCAAGTGATTTGGATCAGGACTGGGGTTATTCTGGTGGGCTTAGTAATTATAATCCGCAGGATCTGTAGTTTGCAGACTAGCTATATGGAAGACGCTACACAAATAGAAATAGGTAAGTCATGACTGATCAAAACCCAAAACAACAGGCTAATACTCCAGTATCACTCACATCTTTACCCGAAGGTTATCAAGATTGGCTTACTAATCTCAAAGCTCGCATTCATACAGCACAACAACGTGCTACTTTGGCAGTGAACCGTGAATTAGTGCTACTCTATTGGCAAATAGGGCGGGAGATTTTAGCTCGTCAATCGGTGCAAGGCTGGGGAGCAAAAGTAATCGAACACTTGGCGCATGATTTGCGTGTCGCTTTTCCTGAAATGAAGGGATTTTCTCCGCGTAACTTGAAATACATGCGAGCCTTTGCTCAAAATTGGGATAACAGTGAATTTGTGCAAGAGGTGCTTGCACAATTGCCGTGGTATCATCACATCACTTTATTGGATAAGCTAAAAACCCAAGCCATGCGCGAGTGGTATATCCAACAGGCTATCACCCACAATTGGTCACGTAATATCTTGGTTATGCAGATAGAAACCAATTTGATGGATAGAGCCGGAAAAGCTGTTAATAACTTTGCTCAATGTTTGCCAGCACCTCAATCTGATTTAGCGCGAGAATCCCTGAAAGATCCTTATCGGTTGGATTTTTTGGGCTTAGGGCAGGATGCTCAAGAGCGGGCAGTAGAGGCTGCTTTGGTTGAACACATCACACAATTCTTGTTGGAGTTAGGAGCAGGTTTTGCTTTTGTGGGCAAACAAGTCCATTTGGAAGTGGGAGGGGAGGATTTCTATCTGGATTTATTGTTTTATCACTTGAAACTACGCTGCTATGTGGTGGTAGAACTCAAAGCAGGAGATTTCAAGCCGGAACATACTGGGCAAATCAGCTTTTATTTGAGTGCTGTGGATGCTTTGCTTAAACATCCCAATGATCAACCCTCCATTGGTTTGTTGTTGTGCAAAAACCATAATCGTATCGTAGCAGAATATGCTTTACGTGATAGTCATAAGCCCATTGGTATTGCCCAATATCAATTAGGTGATGTTATTCCCTCTGAACTTAAAGTTGGTTTACCAACTATTGAGCAAATTGAGCAAGAACTCAGCAATAAAACACCTTAAGAAGATAACCCATGACTGATCAAGATCAAAAGCTATTAGGTACTATCTCAGACCTAAGTTGACTGACTCAACGTCCTAAACCTTTGGTTCTTGCTGAGTTGCACAGTGAATACTCCCGCCGCCTGCTGCAATCCCATCGACGTTAATTTGTTCGATGTACCGATTCGGAAAAGCGGCTTGTACTGCGGTTTTAGCTGCTTTATCGGCGGAGGTATCGCCAAAATTCTGCATAATCACTGCACCATTGCAGACATAAAAGCCAATATAACCAGCGGCAAATTCATCATTTAAAAAGCTAGGACGAATATCAAAGGGAGCTTGCAGTTTAATAACTTGGAGCTTTTTGCCCTTAGCATCTGTGGCAGTATTGAGAATTTCTAAATGGCGTAGCGTGACTTCATGATCAAATGAATCGGGGTCAGCATCATAACCTGCGAGTACGACTCCGGGGCGGGCAAAACGAGCATAAAAATCTGTATGCCCATCAGTAATATCTTTGCCTTTGATTCCCGGCAACCAAATGATTTTCTTCAAACCCAGTAAAGGCATGAGTAAATCTTCAAATTGTGCTTTGGAAACACCGGGATTTCGATTTTTATTTAAAACACAGCTTTCAGTGATAATAGCAGTCCCCTGCCCATCAACTTCAAGGCAACCGCCTTCTAATACTAAACGGGTATTTATAACGGGTACATGGGCTTGATGAGCGACTAAATCGGCAACATTTTTATCAAAATGATGTACTTGTTTTTTACCCCAGCCATTAAAATTAAGTTTAACCGCCGCTTTATTGCCTTGACCATCTAAGACAAAACTTGGCCCCGTATCACGAATCCATAAATCATTTAAGGGGGCAATGACTAAATTAACGCTTGGATCAAGCAGGCTAGCTGCTAGGGAATATTCTTTCTCACGCACTAGCATACTAACGGGTTCATATTTAACAATCGTATTGGCAAGAAGAGCAAGGCTACGACGGGTTTCTGGCAAGAGTTGTTTGCCCCAAATGGCGGCACTTGCACCAAAGGCCATCCAAGTACGGGTATGAGGCTCGCTCTCATCAGGCATTCGCCAAGATCGAGAAGCCGCACTTGCTAAGTTAGGACTCGCTAAGTTTAAGAGAGCGCTAGCGGATACGCCTAAACTAGTAGCCAGTAAGCGGCGACGGGTCAACATGCGGATGATTCCTGTGGTGAATGAAGTGTCAGTATAGAACGGCCTAGTGAATATGCAAATGCTTGAAAAGAGTCGAATGGAGGTATTGAGCTTAGAAATCCATTGAATACCCTAGTTAGCTGTAATAATCTGCCAACAAACTCCCCGTATAAGGGCACTCTATACGATGCCAGTACTCAGCACATATTCTATTCAAGGCTTGCCCGATTGGCTTCGTGGCCTACAAGCTGCTATGCAGGCACAACAAGCCTGTGTTTTAGTCACTTTGGTTAAAACCCAAGGCTCAGTACCTCGTGAAGCAGGTGCACGCATGCTAGTGAGCGAACAAGGTAGGCTTGGGACGATTGGGGGCGGACATTTAGAATGGAAGGCGACTCAGCGTGCTCAAGCCTTATTAAGACAGCATCAAGCGGTGAGTTGTATTGAAACCTTTAACTTAGGACCGCAATTAGATCAATGTTGTGGCGGTGTGGCGACTCTATATTATGAATCTTATCCATTAGCCAATATCACTTGGCTTGAGACGGCTTTGCAACGTTGGCAACAAGGGCTAACCACGGTCTTAAGCGCTTATCCACACCGTTGGCCAGATCATGGACGGGGCAGGAGTTTGTTGAAACAAGCACCGAGGCAAGTTGCTATCGAGCTGACCGAGCAGGCGGCCGGTGAATTCTATTTAGTGGAGTGTTTAAGCCCGCCCAAGTTTAAGTTGGTCTTATTTGGCGCTGGGCATGTTGCGCAAGCGTTGGTTCAAATACTTCGGCTATTAACTGGCCACATTTTTTGGGTTGATAATCGGGCTGATTTATTTCCAGAGCTGGCCAATGAACAAGAGGCTAGCATTGAGTGTATCGTCACCCATCCGGCTGCTTTTGCAGCTACTCAAGTTCCAACCCAGAGTTTTTGCCTTGTAATGACCCATGAACACAGTCTGGATCTTGAAATTTGCGCCCATTTATTGGCGCGTTCTGATCTGGCTTATGTGGGGTTAATTGGTTCTCGTACGAAAGCCGCCCGTTTTCGTAAGCGTTTGCTTGAGCAGGGTTTGAGTGCTGAGCAAGTAGCGAAATTAGTCTGCCCTATCGGTATCAGTGGCATTCAATCTAAACAGCCCACCGCCATTGCGATCAGTGTTGCCGCACAGTTATTGCGTTTGCAGGAGACTAGCCTTGCTTGAGGAGAATAAACCAATGCATTTTAATGAAGCTCCACCGCGCTTAGAACTCCGTGGCATTACTAAACGTTACCCTGCGGTGGTCGCCAATCAAGATATAGATTTGGTAGTGATGCCCGGTGAGATTCATGCTTTGCTAGGTGAAAATGGGGCAGGAAAAAGCACCTTAATGAAGATTGTGTATGGTGTTGTCAAGCCCGATGCGGGGCAGATATTCTGGAATGGACAAGCTGTACACATTCGCAATCCTGCCCAAGCACGCGCTTTGGGGATTGGTATGGTGTTCCAACATTTCTCGCTATTCGATACCTTGACCGTAGCGCAGAATATAGCCCTAGCCTTGGATCAAGGGCAGGATATGCAGCAATTATCGGCACGTATTCTTGAAGTATCTACCCGTTATGGCTTGCCATTAGAGCCGGATCGCTTAGTGCATTTATTATCAGTGGGTGAGCGTCAACGAGTAGAAATTGTGCGTTGTTTATTGCAAACGCCACAATTATTGATTATGGATGAACCCACCTCAGTGCTGACGCCTCAAGCTGTTCGTAAGCTGTTTGAAACCTTGCGGCGCTTGGCGGCTGAGGGCTGTAGCATTTTATATATTAGCCATAAGCTTGATGAAATTCGTGAGCTTTGCCATACCGCGACTGTTTTACGGGCGGGTCAAGTCACGGGTACTGCGAATCCTCAAGTTGAAACCTCCAAAAGCCTTGCAGAACTCATGATTGGTAAAGAATTACCCGCCTATAAACGGAGTCCTGCGCCTCAAGTTGGCGAGCCACGCTTAGTGATTAATGATTTAAGCCGCCCCAGTGATGATCCTTTCGGAACTGCGTTGGAGCATATTCAATTAACGGTACATGCCGGTGAAATAGTGGGGATTGCAGGCGTTTCTGGTAATGGTCAGCAGGAGCTACTGTATGCATTAAGTGGCGAAAAAACCAGTCAAGCGGAGGCAGTCTTGATTAAGGGGCAAGCAGCGGGGCAGTTAGATGCTGCCGAGCGACGCAGTTTAGGTTTACGTTTAGTCCCCGAAGAGCGCTTAGGGCGGGGCGCTGTGCCTGAGATGTCCTTAGAGATGAATGCACTCCTGACAGGATATGCCAAGGGTTTAAGTCAACACGGTTTTATTCAATACTCGAAGATTCGGGCGTTTGCCAAGGCGTGTATTGAGCGTTTTAATGTTAAAGCGAGTGGCCCTACGGCGGTTGCAAAAAGCTTATCGGGCGGGAATGTACAAAAATATATTGTGGGGCGTGAACTCATGCTCAATCCTGAGGTGCTGGTAATTGCTCAGCCGACTTGGGGGGTTGATGTGGGCGCTGCGAGTTTTATTCGTCAAACTCTTTTGGATTTAAGTCGTGATGGGGGCGCTGTTTTAGTGGTTTCAGAGGAATTAGAGGAGTTATTCGAGATTTGTGATCGGATTGCGGTGATGGCAGGGGGGCAATTATCAGCGGCTAAACCAATTGCAGAAACCAGTATTGAAGAAATTGGCTTATTAATGGGCGGTACACGACTTCAGATCCCAAGGCCAGAAGAGGCAAATTTATGATGCGTTTAGAACCCCGCCCTGAACCCTCTAAATGGATGATTTATCTTTCTCCGGTACTAGCGATGGCTTTAATGTTAGTGGTGGGGATGATTGTTTTTACATTATTAGGCCAAGCGCCTTTGCAAGCTTTCCATGCGTTTTTTATCGAGCCGATCAATGATTGGTATGGCTTTGGGGAGTTATTGATTAAAGCTTCGCCGTTGGCTTTGATCGCTTTGGGTTTAGCGGTGGGGTTTCGTGCCAATATTTGGAATATCGGTGCGGAGGGGCAATTGATTATGGGGGCAATTGCTGCGGGTGGTGTAGCTTTATGGTTACAAGCCAGCACGAGCATTTGGATTTTATTACCTTTAATGTTTGTCGCAGGGGCTTTGGGGGGAATGGCATGGGCGAGCATTCCGGCTTTATTGCGCACCCGCTTTAATACCAGTGAAATTCTAGTGAGTTTAATGCTGGTCTATGTCGCTAATCTAATCCTCAGTTGGCTAATTCATGGACCTTGGCGTGATCCTGATGGCTATGGTTTTCCACAATCAAAAATGTTTGAAACGAATGCTTTATTACCGATTTTGATTGAAGGTACACGGGTACATGCGGGGGTATTGATTACTTTAGTGGCTTTATTCGTGGCTACGATATTTTTTCGCTGGAGCTTAACCGCCTTTCAAATGCGTGTGTCTGGTTTAGCTCCTAAAGCTGCTTTGTATGCAGGGTTTAAGCAGAAAAAAATGGTTTGGTTAGGTTTATTAACTGGCGGTGCAGCGGCCGGTTTGGCAGGGGCAGCTGAGGTGGGCGGGCCGATTGGGCAATTATTGATGCCTATTTCACCTAATTATGGGTTTGCTGCCATTATTGTGGCTTTTGTGGGGCGTTTGCATCCGCTAGGCATTGCCTTAGCCAGCTTATTAATGGCTTTGTTGTATTTAGGTGGGGAGTCTGCACAAATGCAATTAGGGCTACCTGCCGCTGTCAGTGGTGTTTTTCAAGGCATGTTATTGTTTTTCTTATTAGCCACGGATGTACTGATTCAGTTTCGACTACGTTGGCGGCCTAAATCTACAATCGGAGTGACTCAATAATGGATACTCAGACTCTGATTTTAATCATGGTGGCGACCGTCGCGGCGGCAGTACCGCTGATTTTTGCAGGTTTAGGGGAGCTAGTGGTTGAGAAATCCGGCGTGCTCAATCTAGGGGTTGAGGGCATGATGATTGTAGGTGCTTTATGCGCTTTTATTGTCGCAGCTGAAACAGGCTATCTATGGTTAGCAACTCTTGTTGGTGCGCTTGCAGGAGCTTTAATGGCTTTGATTTTTGGCTTTATCACTTTAAGTCTCATGGCAAATCAAGTTGCAACAGGCTTAGCCTTGACTATTTTTGGGGTGGGTTTAAGCGCTTTTGTTGGGCAGGCTTATACGAGTGTGGCTTTAGATGGGATTAAAAACTTAAGTATTCCGGTATTAAGCTCGATTCCGATCTTGGGCAAGCTTTTGTTTTCTTATAATATTTTAGTTTATTTAGCCTTTGCTGCTTTTGTGGCAATTACTTGGTTTTTATATAAGACTCGCGCCGGTTTGGTTTTACGGGCGGTGGGCGAGTCGCCGGCTTCCGCTCATGCTTTAGGGTATCGTGTGATTCGCATTCGATATTTTGCGGTATTATTCGGCGGGGCAATGGCTGGTTTGGCGGGGGCTTATTTATCCCTTGCGTATACACCACTTTGGGCAGAAGGCATGACAGCAGGGCGTGGTTGGATTGCTTTAGCCTTGGTGGTTTTTGCTACTTGGCGGCCGGGGCGCGTGTTATTGGGAGCGCTATTATTTGGAGGGGTAACGATTGCCCAATTCCATGCTCAGGGTTTGGGTGTGGAGTTACCTTCACAGTTTTTATCGATGTTGCCTTATTTGGCAACCATTGTTGTGTTAGTGCTGATTTCGCGGGATGCGGGCGTGATTCGTTTGAATGCACCCGCTTCCCTAGGGCAGCCTTGGCATAACGAACTTCACTGAAGCTTTTGGGAGCATTAATGGTATGAGTAAAGCGGTATTTGCGCAGCGTTTTAAGGCGTTTGCGAGTAGTGTTCTATTGGCAAGTTTAGCGGTAACGGGCGCTGCGATGGCAGAAGAACCCTTAAAATTGGGTTTTATTTATGTTAGCCCAATTGGGGATGCTGGCTGGACTTATCAACATGATTTAGGGCGTAAAGCGGTTGAAGAAAAGTTTGGTGATAAAGTCCAAGTGAAATATGTCGAAAGTGTGCCAGAAGGCGCAGAAGCTGAGCGGGTTACTCGTGAAATGGCTTCGAGTGGGAGCAAGATGATTTTCGGGACTTCTTTCGGTTTTATGAATCCGATGTTGAAGGTTGCCAAAACTTTTCCTGATACTCATTTTGAGCATGCCACTGGTTATAAAACCGAAGCTAACCTAGGTAACTATAATGCACGTTTCTATGAAGGGCGCTATTTGTCCGGCATCGTGGCGGGGTCAATGACGAAGAGCAATACGTTGGGTTATGTTGCGGCTTTTCCTATTCCTGAGGTGGTTATGGGGATTAATGCCTTTACACGCGGTGCTCAAACCGTTAACCCGAATATTGAAGTGAAAGTGGTTTGGGTCAATTCATGGTTTGATCCTGGTCGTGAGCGCGAGGCCGCCGTAGCTTTGATGGATCAAGGCGCTGATGTGGTGACACATCATACCGATTCAACAGCTGTCGTGGTGGCCGCTGAAGAGAAGGGTAAGTATGCGATTGCTTATCACTCAGATATGTCGAAATATGGCCCGAAAGCACAATTAACAGCAGTCACGCATCACTGGGAAAAGTTTTATACCGATCAAGTACAGCAAGCCTTAGATAAAACTTGGAAGCCCACTTCGATTTGGGGCGGTGTGAAAGAGGGGATGATTAGTTTAGCTCCACTGAATACCGTAGTACCTAAAGAAGTCGCGGATAAACTAGAGCAAGCTAAAGCGGCTATTGCAGCAGGGAGCTTACATCCTTTTGCCGGTCCGGTGGTGGATCAAGACGGTAAAGAAACCGTTGCAGCAGGTAGCACAATCACGGATGAAGTGTTATCAAAAATGGATTACTACGTAAAAGGCATACAAGGTAAATTACCCAAATAAGACTTAAAACGGCTTAGCAGGCTCTTAGACGTTAAGAGCCTGCGAGCAGTTGGCGAGCAGTTGGCAAGTCAAGAACGGCTGTGTAAGTGCTTTTATTGTTGGCAGCTTTGCTAGCACGAGGATAATGATGGAAACACTCTTAATTGAATGGATCAGCCTCGCGGTACGTTGGATACATATCATCACTGCCTTTGCATGGATTGGCGCTTCATTTTATTTTAATTGGTTGCTCAACCACCTGCTTAAATCGGATGATCCAAAAATTCTAGGTCAAGTCTGGGCTTTGCATGCGGGTGGTTTTTTTAATATTGAAAAGCGACAGCTTGAACCCGGTCATTTACCTTCCCCCTTGCATTGGTTTAAATGGGAGTCGTATTGGACTTGGATCAGCGGTTTCACGCTCTTAATCATTACTTATTATCTAGGTGCGGAAGCTTATTTAATTGATCCGAGCGTATTAGCCTTAGAGCCGTGGCAAGCTATTTTGATTAGTTTAAGCTTGTTAGCGGGCAGTTGGTGGGTTTATCACGGGCTTTGGAAAAGTGAGTTTGCGCATCGTAAACCTAAGCTAGTTCTATGGATCACTGCGGGTTTTATCGTGCTGCTTGCGATTGTACTCACGCAGATTTTTAGTGGGCGCGGGGCATTTCTACAAATGGGGGCGATGCTTGCGACATGGATGACCGCGAATGTCTTTTTTGTGATCATGCCTGCTCAACGCAAATTAGTTAAAGCTACGGTTGAGGGTTTGCCTCAAGATAAAGCTTTAAGTGAGGAAGCGGGTTGGCGTTCACTGCATAATAATTATCTAAGTTTACCCGTGATGTTTTGCATGATCAGCAATCACTATCCCGCAAGTTTTGGCAGCCCTTGGAATTGGGTAGTGTTGATTGGTTTATTTGTAGTGGGCGTGCTAGTGCGCCATTATTTCAATCTACGTACTAAGCAGGGTAATTGGCGGCCTGTAGGGTTATTAATCCTCGCCTTGGTGATTTTTGTAAGTACGGCTATTTTTGCCAGTTATCCGCAAATTAAACAGCGCTTAGCGCAAACTTCAGCCATTCGTTATCATCAAGTACAAGCGATTTTTGCTCAGCGCTGTGTCGCTTGCCATGCAGCCAAGACGACTCACCCTGCGTTTCCAGTGGCACAAAAAGGTGTATTTTTAGAAACTGAAGAACAGGCGGTTCAACAAGCTGCTTTGATTGCTTTGCAGGTGTCTACTAAAGCGATGCCCTTAGGGAATCTTACGCAAATGACGGATGCCGAGCGGGCTTTAGTGGTGAGCTGGGCGCAGCAAGTGCAAGCGCAACAGCCTTGATTAAGTGACTCGTTGTGAGGATGGAAGCTGATGACGGCCAAGGGAGTTTATCCGCGTGATTTAATCGGTTATGCCGACCAAATACCTCAAGCCAATTGGCCGGGTGGGGCGCGTATTGCCGTGCAATTTGTCTTGAATTACGAAGAAGGCGGGGAAAATTGTGTACTGCATGGTGATCCTGCTTCTGAAACTTTTCTTTCGGAAATTATTGGCGCACGGGCTTATGAAGGAATGCGTCATCCGAGTATGGAGTCGATTTACGAATACGGCAGTCGAGCTGGATTCTGGCGGATTTATAAGCTATTTCACGAGCGCCATATTCCGATCACGATTTTTGGGGTTGCTATGGCTTTGGAGCGAAATCCACGTGCTGTAGAGGCTATGCTGACCGCTGGCTTTGAAATTTGTAGTCATGGCTGGCGTTGGATTGATTATCAATTTATGGACAAAGCGCTCGAGCGTGAACATATGCAACGCGCGATTGAGATTATTCAGCGTCTAACGGGGGAACGACCTAAAGGTTGGTATACCGGCCGTAATAGCCCACATACTCGTGAACTACTGATTGAGCAAGGCGGCTTTGTCTATGATGCGGATGATTATAGCGATGATTTGCCGTTTTGGGTGAAAGTAGAGGGTCAGGATCATTTAGTTGTTCCTTATACTTTGGATACCAATGATATGCGTTTTGCTAGTTTCCAAGGCTTTAATAGCGGTGAGCAATATTTTCACTATCTAAAAGATGCCTTTGATGTGCTCTATGCGGAAGGGGCGACCACGCCTAAAATGCTCTCAATCGGCTTGCATTGTCGTATTGTTGGGCGGCCTGCACGGTTTGCAGCTTTGCAGCGTTTTGTGGATTATGTCCAACAGCATGAAGATGTTTGGTTGTGTCGGCGGCTGGATCTTGCCGAGCATTGGCGCAAACAGCATCCCGCACCCGTCGGGGCTGCAATATGAAAATCACCTTAGCAGCTTTAAATGCACTCAGCCAAACGGAGTTTGTTCAGCAACTTGGTGGGGTGTATGAGCATTCGCCGTGGGTGGCTGAGCGAAGTTGGGCAGCAAGGCCTTTTGTCGATTATAACAGCTTATTGACTGTTCTCAGCCAAACCCTTGCTCAGGCCAAACCCGCTGAGCAATTAGCACTGATTCGCGCCCATCCTGATTTAGCGGGTAAAGCAGCTTTGGCGGGTCGGCTGACAGCAGCCTCGACTCTTGAACAGGCCAGTGCTGGTTTAGACCAATGTTCACCTGAGGAATTAGCTCGTTTTCATGCCTTGAACGCTGCTTATCAAGCACGTTTTGGGTTTCCATTTATTATGGCGGTAAAAAATGCAACACGAGAGCAGATTCTGGCTGGTTTTGAAACTCGTATTGCGCATACCCCAGAGCAAGAGTTTGCGACGGCTTTAGCGCAAATTAATCGTATTGCGGCTTTTCGGGTGCAGGATTTAATACTTGAGGAAAATCATCAATGAGTAGTTTGTTAGAGGCCTTGCAAACCGAATATATCGACCTTGCCCAACCGCGTTTAGGAGGCAAAGCGATTGCGGCAACTGATGAGTTTTTTGCGCCTTTAGAGCGCATGCTTAATCCAGAACCTGCAGTTTTTATTCCTGGTAAATATGATGACAATGGTAAATGGATGGATGGTTGGGAAACACGTCGTAAGCGTGGCAATGGCTATGATCATGCCGTGATTCGGATTTGCTCAGGCCTGATTCAAGGGGTTGATATTGATACTTCGTATTTCACGGGCAATTATGCACCCTCTGCGAGCATTGAGGCTTGCTATAGCACCACTCTCCCGAATGAAACTACGCTTTGGACACAAATACTCAGTGCGCAGGCTTTACAGGGCAATAGCCATAATACTTTTAAGATTGACTCCAGTGAGACTTGGAATTATCTACGTTTGAATATTTATCCCGACGGTGGGGTCGCACGTTTGCGCGTCTATGGGCAGGTGAGTCGAGATCTATCCGCTGTAAACCAAGGTGAAGAACTTGATTTAGCCGCTTTGCTGAATGGTGGGCGAGCTTTATGTGCGAGTGATATGCATTATGGGCATATGAATAATTTGCTAGCGCCAGGGCGTGGTATCAATATGGGAGATGGTTGGGAAACACGCCGTCGCCGTGAGCCGGGCTTTGATTGGGTGATTATTCGCTTGGCAGGGGTGGGCGAGATTTCACGAATTGTCTTGGATACCGCGCATTTCAAAGGTAATTATCCGTATGAGTGTTCGGTATATGGCACGCTGTATACTGGCGGTAATGAAGCGAGTATTGCGGCTCAAAGTTTATATTGGCAGGAATTATTACCCCCACAAAAAATGGCGGCAGATACTGAGTTTAGCTTTGTTGAAGCGCTAAACAAGATTGGCGTAGTCTCGCATTTACGGCTCAATATCTATCCTGATGGTGGCGTGAGTCGGTTGCGTGCCTTTGGCCAATTAAAGGCTGCATAATATGGCAATTATTTTAAAACCCGAACCCCTCACCGCAGAAGCGTTTGCCCCGTTTGGGGAGGTAATCGAAACGGCGGGGCAGGCCTTTTATCAAATAAACTATGGTAAAACAGAACGTTATAGTGATTTAGTGAACTTAGATACTGGGCAAAATGGTGGTAAACCGACGCTTAGTATTTTTCGCTCACAACCTGTTCAATTTCCCTTTCGCATTGAGGTCATGGAGCGTCATCCCCAAAGCAGCCAAGCTTTTATTTCTTTAGAGCGCCAAGCTTTTTTGACCTTGGTCGCACCTTGTGGCGAGCAACCAGTCGTGGAGCAAATCCGTTTATTTAGAGTGGGTGCACATCAGGGGATTAATTATCGACGTGGGGTCTGGCATCATTATTTATTTAGCCCAGCAGGTGTGCGGGATTTTCTTTGCCTAGATCGTACTGGTGGCTTGGGTAGTAATTGTGATGAGTATCGTTTTACTCAGGACATTCTTATCGAAGACTGCTAATCTCAATCTTCTTCACTAAGGAACTGCAGAATGATCGTATTAACTAATAAAGATACAGGACATGAAATTGGAACTATCACCGAGGCACAACTCCAGTTTTTAGTAGATCAACTAGAAGAAGAAACGCCCCATGATACAGAGTATTGGTTGAACCGTACTGAGCTAGCCATTCTCAAGGAAGATGGGGCTGATCCTGAATTAATTGCTTTATTAGAAAAGGGGATGGGGACGGCAGACGATATGGAGGTGAGTTGGGAGCGGCGCTAATTGTTAATGCCTTAAACTGAACCTCAAGTCAGCAAGTATGCTAATTGGTTTAGTTTCAAAAAATATAAATTAACCAAAGCTTAGCTATGAAAGGTTTATATAGGCTGATTAAGCGCTGGAGAGAGGTCTGCTATTGCAGAAAAAAGAATATCGCTATTGTTTATTATGTGTATATAAATCCAAATAAGGATTGGCAGCAGCTAGTTTTAGGGCAGTTAAATGACCTAATAAAGACTAATATATTATCTGTTGCAGATTTATATATCGTGGTGTCAAATCCAAGTAATCTTGAAGGGCTTGTATCTTTTTTTGAAAAAAATACTTGCCATTATAATGAAATTGAATTTTATACAGAAAATAAATTTGAATACTGGGGGCTGAATCTTGTTTGGAAGCTTGCTCAAGATCATAAAAAGTATAAATACTTCGTGTATTTACATACAAAAGGGATGACACATACTGAGCAAGGGCGGGTTCGGGTTGAGGAGATTTTAACTCGCTCTATTCTTAAAGATTGGAGCTTGTTTATTAACTTATTTCAGGAAAATCATAAAATAAATAAACTAGGTCTTTTCCCCGCACGTAAACTTAAAAAGCTGAAAGATAACAGTGAAATCATTAGAGGTGGATGGATTTGGTATAATTTCTGGTGGGCTAGGGCTAGTTATATCAGAACCCTAGAACAACCAAAAATTAATCCCAAACATCGTTTTTACTATGAAGAGTGGCTATCCTATGTCAATCCAGATAGCTCTGATAAACTAATGGATAGTTTCTCTATTTATAGTATGACAATGAATTCTTATTCTAATCAAGAAGCTCTTGATAATATGGAGATGCTCATTAGAAGTGATGCAGCCGTTAAGTGGGCATGATTTAGAAGTATTGATTTTAGAATAACAGTAAATTGAGCTTAGCAAACAAACTTGCTATCTAGTTTATTCCCTAAGCTCAATATTTTTTAAAAGAGTTAGATCTTAAGTTTAGAATAGGAAGGTTATTTTCCCTCTAAAAAATTCTGCAACATCGCATGTCCATGCTCAGTCAAAATCGATTCAGGGTGAAATTGCACACCTTCAACGGGTAAGGTTTTATGGCGTACTCCCATAAAACCTTACCCGTTGAAGGTGTGCA
>JBJOOT010000061.1:0-17133 GCA_046051185.1 Pseudomonadota bacterium
ACGCATAAATAAATCACGCACCATATAAAGTGCGAGTAAGCTACGTCCCTCAGTACATTCATTGCCTGCAATGAGTTCGTCAAGGCGATTCAATTTCCAAGGGATAACTTCTAAGGGTTCAGGTTCCTCACCGGGATAAGTTGCAGGGTAAAGATCACGGGCGAGCAATAAATTAGTATGATGCCCCATATAACCCGGAGCTAAACTGACTCGTTTTAATAATTGAATATGGTGAGCGCCATGCCCAACCTCTTCCATAATTTCACGGTTGGCGGCTTCAAATAAATCTTCCCCTGGTTCAACCTTACCTTTAGGTAAACCGAGTTCATAGCGTTCAGTGCCAGCCGAATACTCGCGGATCAGCAAAACCGTTTCATTATCGAGCATTGGGGCTATCAAGACAGCACCGTAACCACGGCTGACTAAACGTTCAAAAACACGCTGCTCGCCATTGCTAAACTCAAGATGGACTTCTTCCACTTGGAATAAGCGGCTGCTGGCAACCAATTGGGTCTTATGAATAATAGGTAATTTAGGCATCCGGCGATTTTAGCACTAGGCATTAGGAATGCGCACTCTTCACGACATAAACTGGTAATAATTCGTTTATCAGCATTTGCGCTCTTTTCAGTTATGCTAAGGGCTGGTTTAACTTACGAATATCTTGTGCTATGTCTAATCGTCCTGCTAGCCCTTATCTACCTTGGTCTGAGATTAAAACTGTTTTCTTAGATATGGATGGTACTTTGCTCGATCTCCATTTTGATAATCACTTTTGGTTAGAGCATTTGCCTAAGCGTATTGCTGAGCATAAGCAATTAACCCCTGCTGAGGCAGAGCGCTTAGTGACTGAACATTGTGCTGCGATTGAAGGCTCGCTGAATTGGTATTGCTTAGATTATTGGCAGGCCTATTTAGAGATGGACATTGTTGCTTTGAAGCATGAAATTGCGGAGCGGATTGCTGTACGGGCACATGTTGAAGAGTTTTTAACTTATTTAAGGCAGCTCGATAAGCGCATTGTCCTTTTAACCAATGCTCATCATAAAAGTGTTAATCTCAAATTCGAATATGTGAACTTAGCCACTTACTTTGACCGGATTATTAGCTCTCATGATTTAGGTTTGGCAAAGGAGGAAGCAGGGTTTTGGGAGCGATTATTAACAATAGAAGCGTTTGATCCAAAGCATAGTCTGTTTATTGACGATAATCTGCAGGTTCTACGCAGTGCTAAGCAGTATGGTTTGAAATATCTCTTAGCGGTACGTGATCCTGATTCTAAATTACCCCCTAAGGATACTGCAGAGTTTGAGGCCGTCGTCTGTTATCAACAGCTCATGAGCGCTTAAATAGAGTTTGAGTGGATAGTAAGCGGAAGGGTTTAAAGGCCGGCCCCCTAGGTTTGAGGGGAATTAAGAGGCCGGTGAGTAAAAACTGTAGTTAAATCAGTCGACTAATTCGTATCTGATCAATGAATAAGCAATAGCTTACCAGAATAAATGCTCAGGTGATGCAATTAAATTGTTAAAAATGTTAACAATCCTTTAAAGATGGGTTTGCAGGGTTTTGCTGTAATGTGTTAACTGCTGTAGGCTGCTATCAAGTTCGGTGCTGAGTTGTTGAATAAACTCAGGGTTTTGGAGGCTTGGAATCTCCACCTTTTCGATCAAGACTAATTGATCCAATAGGGGTTTAGAGGCTAGTAAATGCCCAGTGGCTAATAAATTATGAGCATAACGAGCCGCACCTTGCCAATCTTGACGATGGAGGCATGCAAGTAACTCGTAACGACGGGTCTGGATAAGAGGAAGAATGGAGTGGAAAAGCTTCGCTGACTTTTCCACCCCCAAGGTTGCAACAATGGTCTCAAGCTCACTCATAGCTATAGCTTTCACTCCACGCTGATCGGTCAGGTTAATCAGCGCTTCAGTGGTCTATTATGCACCTATTTAAGCTCAGGATGCACCTTTTGATAGGCAGTTAATAAGGATTGATGCAAAGCACAGTTATCTAAACTTAAACTCGGGGAAGGGAGCTTCCAAAAACGCAGCTCACCCTGAATTAAAGCTTGTGCATTGGCTAGGCTAGTTGCTCCATAGATGAGCTGTAAATGCTCTAAATAAGCGGAGCTTGGCTCAAGTTGTAATAAAGTTTCCACACAGCGATAAGTACGGGCGCGTTCTGCAGGTAATTGATCAAAATATTGAATCCATTGGCAAGCTTCTAAACTACGAGCTTGATCGCCTATCGCTAAAGCGAGAAGTGCTTTGAGTTCGCCTACGCGCAAATCAGCCCAAAGTGAAGAGGCATCAGGGGCTAAGCCAATCAAAGCCGCCACGGGCTGAATATTATCAAGCGATAAATCTTCTAAGCGATCTAATAGATCAGCACAGGCTTCTTCGTCTAATTCAGCAAGATTCAAAATAGCGGGGCGTAAGTCATTACCCGTATTATTATTATCCCATTCTAAGTCATCGACGGTATAAATCTCGGAGAGGCCGGGGACTAAGATTCGGCAAGAATAAACACCTAAGTGTTCGTAGTCCATGATATATATATTAAAGCCATCTTGATGAATCTGTTGGCAAAGATGCTCGAACTCTTGCTGAGTACTGCCTTCAAAATTCCAGTCACTGAACTCAAAATCAGGATTAGCGCGTAGGAAATCCCAATGAATCAAGCCACTTGAGTCAATAAAATGAGTTTCAAGATTATGGGTCGCGGCTACTTCGTCTAAATCAAAATCAGGTGCGGAAAAACCGTCAAGTTTTTCTAAAGCACGGCCTTGTAATAATTCAGTCAAAGCCCGCTCTAAGGCGACTTCAAAGCGTGGATGAGCACCAAAGCTGGCATAACACCCTTGATCTTTAGGGTTTAATAAGGTTACGCACATCACTGGGTATTTGCCACCTAGCGAAGCATCTTTGACCAAAATCCCAAAGCCAGCGGCACGTAATTCAGCAATACCCGCTTGAATTTTAGGGTAGCGAGCAATAACTGCTGTCGGTACATCCGGTAAGCAGATACCTTCGGCAATAATCCGAAATTTAATCGAGCGCTCGAAGATTTCAGAGAGTGCTTGGGTGCGTGCTTCGGTGGCCGTATTACCGGCCGACATGCCATTACTGACATATAAATTGCCAATAATATTCACCGGAATCCAAGTCACGACTCCATCCGCTTGCCGTGTGAAAGGCAGTGCACAAATACCACGTTGGCTATTTCCTGAATTGGTATCAACGAGCATCTGGGCGGTAAGGGAATTTTCTGGATTATAAAAGGCTTTTAATTCTGGATTCAGCAGCTCTGCAGGAAGCTGATCATCGGTAATGGGAAACCAACGCTCTTGCGGATAATGAACAAAATTTGCATTTGCAATCGCTTCACCTAAGTAATAATCAGCCCAAAAATAATTAGTACTCAAACGTTCAAAAAATTCACCTAAGGCACTGGCTAAGGCGGCTTTTTGTGAGGCACCCTTGCCATTCGTGAATAAAAGGGGGCAATCACGATCACGAATATGTACAGACCATACATTGGCAACCGGATTCAGCCATGACTGTTCAACAATGTGAAAGCCTAAATGGGTGAGTTGAGCTTGTAGTTTTTGAATAGAGGCCTCTAGCGAAGCATCTTTACCGGGGATAAAGCTAGCAGTCATGAATGCGTTCCAAAATGGGTGAACATGCTATTTTAAAGCAAGCCTAAGGAGTTGTTGCAGTTAATGTTTATAATTCATTAAGAAGGTCTTGATGACTCAAGTAAGGATCGGTCGTGAGTTGGAAGCAAGTGTTTGATAAATATAAATATGCTTTACTTGTAGGCATGGTTTTTGCCTTGCTTATATTTGCAGTGCAAGCAGCTTACCGTTGGTGGATACCAAGTTCATCAGCACTGATACAAGCAAGCGAGCAGCAATATATCGAACTTAAACAAGCATCGGGCACTAAAGGTGGGAATTGGTTACGCAGTTTAAATACGGATATTCAAGCCGTGCAGGGCGATTTATTGTGGAATGCTGAACAGCAACGGGGCATGGTGCGCTTAGTTAATTTGCCGAATCCTAAATTAGGTTATCAATACCATATTTGGGCTTATGATGCGCATCGTCCTTCGGATCAAGCGATTTCCGTTCTAATCCTTGACCGAGGCTCGGGGCAGCAGGAGTGGTATCTACCACTGACTGCGAGTGAAACGATACCCAACCCCTATAAGTTTGAATTGACACTTGAGCCGGTGGCTACTCAAGCGCAAGCCACCGATAAACCTTTGATTCTATTAATGGTGCAATTTTAATTTAGCAGCTTGAGTACGCTTGGTCATGAGACGGTCTAAATCGAGCAATGTCTTAATTAAATCACTCGACAGTTGATGCATTTCCGTCATCGCACGATATTGCCCTAGTTCATCACCGACCTTAAAGTATGTTAAAGCACGAGCACTGGCTTCATGAAATTTTTCATGTGGCTCAAACAGCTGTTCAAAGAGCATCTGTATTTCAGTGCCTAAAGCCTGCACTTCATGAGAGCCTTCCCCATACAGCCATTTACCTAATGCACAATGTTGGCAATCAGTGCCTTGGAAGTTCCCTCGTTTATTTAAAGTTGCCTTAATTTTACTTAAATATTGCACATGATCATTCATGCGCTGTAGAAAAAACGCTGGTTTGTTCATTGTTGAAAGCCCTAAAGTTTTTATGGTTTAGCGTCTAATATGCTTAAAAAGACCGAACAGTTGTCGATAAACACGGTTAACACTGTCGGTTTAGTTTATCGGTCTCGCCTATAACTCTGCTCCTAATAACGTAACGGTTGGGATAGGCTTACTTGTTACTGAGCCAATTAATGAGCCAGTAAGTATTGATTGGACTTATGTTCTAGCACTTGTTGTGCTGAATTAAGACTTTTTAAATTAAATTCTTGAATCAAGCTTTTGCTCAAACTAAGCAAGGCTTGCGCTTGTATGGTGGCCTTGATTTTTAATTTATTTCTGGCAATTTCATGCTGATACAGCACAACAAAACGCACTAAACGCTCTATCTGTGGATGTAAATGATCATGGAGTTTAATTTGGCGCAGATAAAACACCACTCCATTTTTTTCACTAAAATTTTCTAAATCTAAGGCTTGATTAGCGCGTTCAATCAAATCGTTTAGGCTCAAACGAGGTGCTTTTGTGGTAGCCGCCACTGGTTTTGGCGTTGCCACGGTTGGAGGTGCAACTTGCGGTGTGGAATAAGCCACGGCCTCACTCGCCTCGATATTCGCCGTGTAATACAGCGCCTCGCTATGCGTCTGGGCGGGTGCTGTTGTGGGTTGAGCAGTGACCGCTGTTTCAACTAGAGTTTCAGCTAGCTTAGGCTTGGCAGCTTGGGCTTTAGACAGAGTATTGGCCGTGGCTTGTTGTTTTTCAAGTTTGGGTGGGGTGGTGGATTTTTTCTTGTCGGTGATTTTATCAGTGGTTTTTTCAGACATCTTTTCAGCTGTTTTATCAGCTATTTTTTCAGTCGCCTTTTCCACAGCTATTTCTATTTGAGTTAAGCCTAATTGAGCGGAGGGAAGGGCTGCAAGCTGAGTCTGTTGAGAAAGCTGATGAGCACTTATGTGAATAGAGTTTGAGCTAAGTGCAACGAACGCAGGCTCAGCGGCTAGAGGCTCTTGCAAAGCAAAGGGCAAAGCCGGATTTAAAGAATGGCTGGCTAAAGGGCGATCATGCAAGGTGAGGTAGTCTGTGGGAGCTACGGGGGTTAAGGTTTTGAATACAGTCTGTGCTGAGGCAAACTGCGGCGCGGCAGTTTGTATGATAGGAAGGCTTAAAGTATCTGGTTTATTTTGATACTCCACTGCAAAGGTACTCAGGGTAATTGCCATGATACTGCTGAGTGCCAAACTACGCTTGATGCTAGGGTGTTTATAGAGGGTTAGACCCGTATGATAAGCCCGCAAACTATGAATAGGTGGCAGGAAAGCTGTTGCAAGTAGATATAAGCTTTGATTCGGTAAGCTAATCAACAAAGCGCTATCAATAATACTTGGCAGTTGTTTGGTTTTTACAAGATAGCCAAATTGTGCCATCAACTGACTCAAAGTCGGTAATTGCTGACTCGGTAAGCTCATGACGCTATGCGCCCCTAAGCTTTCAGGGCTACGCAAAATCAAATACTGCCGCCCCTCGGTTTGCCCCTGCGCTAAAATTGGTAAAATCCACGTTTGGTTTAAACGCTCGATCCTTTGTTGTGTGTCGGCAAGCTTGGCTTTGAGGTCGCTTATTTGATAATTCTGAGGTAACAAATGAATCAGAATACGTGAGGGTTTAGCCTCAGTTTGTGCTAGCTCTAAATCGCGGCCACGATAAATCTCACCAATACCTGATACCGCTAGGCATTCTAATAATGCATAGCGTTCGTCCAGTATCTTATAGCCCATACCGGATGTGTTCATAACGATTGCCCTTTATTCGTTTCGTTCATATTCAGTTTAGGTTTCATCTTAAGAGGATTCAGTCGGTAAAGAAGTAAACCTGTACTTGTTACCCGTAACGTTGGGGTTGAAGCTTCTAAACGGTTGCGCGGTTTTTTTATAAGTCTGTCAGCGATAAGCTTATTTTTTATAAAGAAAAACTCCTGGTATTAAAGGTAACAAAATTATTCGTGACTCATGTTCATGAATTGTTCACAATAACCTAAAAAGGACGCCCTAATTTAGTGTCGAATACCAATGCCCGCCCGATGGGCGATGGGCAGACTGCATATGTAAGAAGAGAACTATGGTCAGCAAGGAAAGCATCCAGCAAGAATTGGAGCGTATACTGGCAAGTGAATTATTCGGAGGCAAAAAGCAAGCCGGGAAATTCCTACAATATATTGTGAATGAAACCCTTGAAGGACGAGGGGAACGCATTACTCAATACGGTATCGCGATTGAAGCTTTGGGCAAGCCAATCGACTATTGCCCGACTGAAAGCCCCGCTGTGCGTGTGGAGGCAGGTCGAGTCCGCAAGTTATTAGAAGAGTATTATGCAAGTGACGGTGATAGCAATCAGCATGCTTGTCAGATTAGTTTACCGGTAGGGGGCTATACACCCGCCTTTAAGCCCATCGATAGCGCTCGTATACAATGGCGTCGTTTAGGGGGCAAACGGGTGCAATCTTCAGGGCCTAAAGTCTATATTGCTTGCCAAAATCCAGCCTCGATTCGTGATGACCGCTTACGTAATATTATCTATAAAATCCGCTCTAGTATGCCGGTCATGCTAGGTAAACTGGGGACGGTACAAATTGCTTTAGCGGATCCTGGGTTTGCCTTTAGCTATGCTGATCATGCTCTAGAATATGCTTGGCGACAGCATCAAGCAGAGTTTTTATTGTATTCTGAAGCGGCTTGGCAAAGCGAAACCCCTAAGTTACGTTATGTACTGATCCATACCTTATCCCGAGAAGTGGTTTGGTCAACTGAATTTATAATCACTAATACAGAAGGCGATCAGTTATTAGATGAAATGTACGCTCGCTTAGTGAACGAAGTTTTCAGTCTATATCAAGGGGTTGCCTTATCCTTTTGGAGTCGTTATTGGTATCGGCAGACTAGTATGCCGGAAGCTTATCAAGTACTTGCCGCTCATGTTCGCTTTTTGCAAGATGAAACCAATGATTTTAGTTTTAATGCACTTTGGCAAGTTTGCCAAAAGCGTACTCGTCAATACCATGATGATGCGCTAGCCCATTTGCATTATGCGGTGACTTGTTTATATGCCTATATGTTAAAGCCTGATTTGACCGAAAGCCTCGAGGATCTTTGGCAGCGTCAAGCCTTAGCCGCTTTAGAGTTAAATCCGGGCAATGCGTTAGCCCATGCTATTTTTGCCCTAAATTGCTATGCGCGCGGCGAAACCGAATTAGCCCGTGTTGAAATTGAAATTGCCCGCAAATCAAATCCTTTAGATATTGGTTGTGAGCGCTTAATAGCGACAGGGCTTTGTGCTTTACGCGCTTGGGATAAAAGCTTTCGTTTACTAAAAGACTTTTCAGCAGCAAGCTTAGAGCTGAGTTATCCTGATCCTTTACGGACAGTGCCTTGTTTATATTATTTCCGACGGGGGCGCTATATTGTACAGGCAGCTACTGAGGTGGGCTTTAATGATTTAGGGGGCTGGGAGCAATTTGGTGAATTGGTGAATCACTGCCGATCAGGTGAATGTAAAGCCTGTGTTTATCGGATTAATCAGCTAGTGGATCGCTTGCAGCCAGCCATTGGAGTAGGCTTGCATGAATATTTATGGCAAGAAAAGCGAACGGATAGTGAGCCGATTATGATTACTGAATGAGATCGGTATTATCGGCTAAGTTTGCTTCAAAAAATCGATAATGGCCTTTAATCGGCCAAGCTAATAAAACATCTTCTACTTTTGTGCCTGCTCCCACATTATGCCCAATCAATGGACGTAGTTCGTCATGACTACGTTCCGCCAAGACAATACCAATATGCTCTTGCCCAGAGGGTAATTCCCAAACCACTAAATCCCCTGATTGATAATGATCAGGGTGTGCAGAGATTTTTAAGCTTTTACCTTGCCGAGCAAAATAAGTCATTAAATTAGGTACACGTCGATGATCAATATTAGGATCAGGTTTGCGTAAGCCCCAATTTTTGGGATAGCTTTTGAAGGCTTGACGCATATCTTCATGAATCTTTTGTTGTAAATCAATTCCTTGGGCGCGAAAAGCACGAATGACCACATCGGTACAAACCCCTGTTGTTTGATCAACATCCCCGTTTGGATAAGCTAATTGCACATAAGCTGGATCATAAGAGCGTGTAATTTTGGTTTGTTCGTATACTGAATTGATCAGTTTCGCAATATGTTCCGGTGGCTTAGGCCGTAATTTGGGAGGGAGGGTTGGCTCGGTGGGGAAAATGGGAAAGGGAAAAAGCTCGATAGGTGGTTGAGTAGGAATAGATCCCATAGGCGCAATAGATTCTGTAGTGCGTGAGGATTGCGGTTCTAAAGGTATAATCGATGGACGCATCCATTGCTGTGCTACCCAATAACTGAGTAGCGCAAAGAGTAAAATCAGTAATAAATCATACAATAAAGAACTTAGGCGCATCGTTGCAGTCAGAATAATATTCAACCTTAAACTAAATCTTAAGCCATAGTAGCAGGCATAGTACTTGGACTATGAATTTCCCCATGCCAAACAATGCTTGGACTATGAATAGACTTCGCCCAATACATGGCTGAGTCACCAGCCTCTAAGACTTTGCTGGGATGATAGCCACATAAAGACGCCTGTACTGCTCCTGCACTTAAACTCGCGGGTAATTGCTTATCACCAAATTGTAAAGGTAGCCGCAAGTTTTGGGTGAGTTGATTATAATGATAGGAGATTTCCCGTTGGTCAGTATGCGGAATCAGCCAGATAAATTCATCACCACCAATACGACCGACAGTGCCAATTTTTGCTAAAGTCGCTTGAAAATTACGCGCCACATACATTAAGAGTTGATCACCCGCCTGATGCCCATAGGTATCATTGATGATTTTAAACTTATTTAGATCAAGAAAAACAATGCAAAAATCAAGTCTTTTTTTGCAAAGTATTTCTAATTTATTGATTACAAAATCACGACTAGCCAAGCCCGTTAATGAATCTCTTTCAATTTGAGTGCGTTGTCGTTTTTGCTCACGTACCAAGATATAAATTAAATGACCTACAACTAAAAATAATACCAAGCTAGCTAAACCAACAGAGATCATCGACTTCAATAAATCTTGCCAAGCCGCCCGTGAATAGCGCCCATTACCCGCAGAAATATCATTGATTAAACTATTGGTAAGGTTTTCCCGATCATGTTCAAGCGCACTAATCCAACGTGTTAGGCGAGCATGATTTAATTCTTGCTCACTATTAAACTCTTGATCCATTGATTTCACACGGATAGAAACATCCTCGACCATCTTATCCAAGCTAGGAATGTACTGAAGGTTAGGATCTTTATCTAAGCTACTTTGGACAACCGGTAGGCGACTCCAAAGTAGTTCATATTGAAAGCGTAATTGATTTAAGGTGGTCGCTTTGGCTAAATACAATTGACTTTCATGAATAGTACTTTCGATTTCACGATTTAAGTTTTCTAAACTCCAAATGGTTTCATGTCGATATTTTTCTAATAAGAAAAAAGTCGATACTAAATTCATGGCGGATAGATAAATTAAAACTAACATCAGCGGTACTAAAAACCATTGGTAAATATAGCGAATGTGATGTGCAAGTTTTAACATAGTCATTCGATTTTATTGTCAGTTAATCACTCGTAAGAATACGAATATAATATAGCTGCCAAACAAGCATATTATCTAGAGCGCGGGTGGGTATTTTATATCCATCTGTATCAACCATTAGCCAAACTGGACCTTTTTCTCGAATAGTCAATGGTTGTCCATTTATTTTTAGAGCTAAGATCGGTTGATATTTTTCGGCTGTTTGAAAATTAACCATGACGGAATATTGATCCAGTGACCGCATATAAATGTCTCGAACATTAGCACAGACTAGCTTGAGAACATCAGCGAGTAAAGGACCAGAAAACTCTTGAGCAATGTTGCTCCAAGTATGCTTAGTTTTGAAAGTTTTTTGTGGAAGTTCTTCCAGCTGTTTTTCACTAAAAATGAATTCTTTAGCACCACAATTACTGTTTGGATCTGACTGCACAATTAAAACTTGCTCGAGATTGCCTGCAGGTTGCGGAATAGGGGGATAAGGTGGCGTAGTGTGCGTATTATCAACATTGGTAACAACCGGACTATCATCAAAATGATTGAATAGTTTACTGGTCAAATACAAACCAGAACTGAATAGTACGACTAATAATACAACAATAAGTATACACGGTTTTCCACATTGCATAGGTTTTTATACCCTCGATCCTAAGTGTTCAAGATTTTATAAGCGACAAACCAAGCGTTTTAAACCAAGTGTCATAAACTAGTAGAAATTCAATTAGCTAATTTATTTTAGTTATAAAGATAGCGACTGGGAATAATCCATGGCACTTTGGCACAACCTATCTCACATTCTATATGATAAACTGTTTTTAAATTTTCTGCAGATAGGACTTTTGTTACACTGCCAGTGTCAACAATACAACCACTTTTTAATAAATACAAGCGATCACAATAACGCGCAGCTAAGGATAGCTCATGTAATACGACAATACAGGCGCGTTTTCCTTGGGAAAATACACGTAATAATTCTAGGGTTTGTAATTGGTAACCGGGGTCGAGTGCCGCAATAGGTTCATCTGCGAGTAAGACTATAGGCTCTGCGGCTAAAGCGCGTGCTAATAAAACACGGGTTCGCTCACCACCGGATAAGGTCGTGGCATCTCGAGTACGTAAATGCTCAATACCGGTTTGTTGGATAGCGTGTTCAATTGCGGCTTGATCGCTTGGGCTTATTGGTTGCCAAGCGGCTAAATGCGGTAGGCGGCCTAAAGCAACTAAGCGTTCTACACTCAAAGGCCAATGAATGCTACCACCTTGTGCGAGCCAAGCCAGTTTTTGACTCCGTTCTTTAGCATCAAGTTTAGTTAAAATTTGGTTTTGAAACTTGACTGAACCGCTATGCGGTGTTTGTAAACCGGCTAAAATTTTTAATAAAGTTGATTTGCCTGCTCCATTTGGCCCAATCAAACCAATTAACTCTCCGGCATTTAATGTTAAATGAATATCATGTAACAGTGTTTGTTGTTGTCGTTTAAACGAAATGGCGCTCGCCTCAAGTAAACTCATAGATGCTCCTTGCGGCTGTGTAAGATTAGATATAAGAAAAATGGAGCACCTACCAAGGCTGTGAGTACGCCGACTTTTAGTGCCGCCTCGGTAGGAATGAGCCGTACTCCAATATCCGCTGCTAGTAACATGGCTGAGCCACCTAAAGCGGCTGCAGGTAACAAACGTGCAGGTTCGTAGTTAACTAACGGACGGATGAGGTGAGGAACGACTAATCCTATAAAACCAATCATGCCTGTCGTTGCTACCGTAGCGCCTACTGCAAAAGCAATGGCAATAAAAATCCGCCAACGTAAGCGATGAGGATGAACACCTAAAGAGCAAGCAGTTTCCTCGCCTAAAGTGAGCGCATTTAACTGCCGCCCAACGCCTAGCAGTAAACCCCAGCCAATCAGAGTAAACGGTAACATCAACCAAAAATCATCCATACTGCGATCCGTAATATCGCCCATCGTCCACAAGACCAATTCACGCATCGCATAAGGGCTAGGCGCAAGATTTAATAGTAAGGACATGGCACTGGTAGCAAAGGCATTAACTGCGACTCCTGCCAAAATTAAGGTAGTAATACTGGCATCACGTCCTGCTAAAGCGAATACTAAAGCCGTCGCAGCTAAAGAACCTAACATTGCCGATAAAGGTAGCAAGCTAAGTGCAACACTTTGCCAACCAAAATATAAAACAATCACGGCGCAGAGTGCAGCGCCACTGCTACTGCCAATTAAGTCGGGGCTTGCAAGTGGATTACGTAACAAACCCTGCATAGCAGCCCCCGCTAAGCCGAGAGTGGCTCCAGCAACGAGAGCTATCAAGGCGCGTGGTAAGCGAATTTCAGTGAGAATAAGGGCAAAGACGGAGCTATTATCGCTCAAGACTTCATTGGCAGCTTGCCAAATCGGTAAAGGATTTCGGCCAATCACTAAGGATAAGCAAAATAAACAGAAAACCAATAAACTCAAACTTATCAGTAGCCAACGGTCGTTCATTCGGATGCTCGTTTTAGGAGAGTTAAGCGTTCATGAACCAGTGTTTCAATCGTGTCGATCGTCCACGGGCCATCACAAATGGTTCTATTGCTCGGGATACTAATAATCTTGGGATTTAAGCGCAGGCCTCGTAACGCAGGATGTTTAGCGAGAGCTTCTGCTCGAGAATAGGTATTGAGCGTATACGGTGAGTCGATTAATGCATCGGGTTGTAGGCGAACCATCGTTTCTAAATCCAACGAGCCATAATCTGCGACACCTGCCAATTCGCCTGCATTGCGCCAGCCTGCTAAACGGATACTTTGCCCACGTAAGGAGGCTGCACCTACGGTATAGCCATTGGGGTCATAGACAGCGGCTAAAGGGGCATTGGCTTCGATGGCGGGGAGCTGCGCTAAACGAGCTTGCATGGTTTTAATAATCTCCGCCCCGCGTTCAGGATGACCCGTGAGAGTCGCTATCCACTCAATATTGCTAAACACTTGTTGCATATTATTGGCTAGGGGTAGTGTTTCTACACGTATACCCAATTTTTTGAGCAAATGGACGGTTTGTAAGCCGCCATATTCACCCGCAATCACTAAATCGGGCTTAAACGGGAGGACTTCCTCCGCTAAGCCTTGGGTCATCGGATAAGCTAAGGCTTGAGTTTGGAAATAAGAAGCCGCTTCATCCTGTGAAAGATGGGTTAAAGCACTGATTTGCTGGGGATCTGCAAGCAGTAATAATAATTCGTCTGCACATAAGTTAATCGAGACAATGCGCTGTGGCGGGGTGATTGGAGTCGCCATCGTCGCAAAACTGAGGAGAGCGAGTAAGAATAAACTGATGAGTCGTTGACAGAGGTAAAGGCGATACCACATTACAAATCTTGCCTTTTTGTAATCACAGGGGCTTAGTGCCGCATAGTGGCATGCACTAAGCCGAACTAGCAAGTTGTGGCGAGTTCTTCCCTTATAAAATTCGTACATTTGCCGGAACGATATGTCCGGTCTTACCTAAACCCACTAGGCTTACCTCGCCAGTTGGACAATTTGAAGGTTTAATGCAGTATTTAGAGTTATCTTGCCCATCACCAATTCTCACCTTAGCTGCATTACTGCGGCCTTGATTAATTTGCACTTTATCAGTATTGCCAATAACAGAATCTTCTAACGTATTGGCGACAAACCACCAAGGATAGCGGCAGTTAATGACAATTTTGTCCGTGCCAATTTTAAAGTTTCGATAGCGTTGTTGTTCGCTGAGCATGAAGAGTTGCGAATTAGCATCTTGGGTTTGAATATCTAATTCACGAATGCTGACATCCGCAATCCCCGTTAGATCTTCAGGAGCATTGGGCGCGGATTGATTGATTGATGTATTCGATAACGGGACATGCAGATCAATGGCACGTATCCGATTGTTGCTATCTAGCTCTAGGCTATGTGGGGTATCGGCTACCTGCGCTAATAAACGGCTGACCGGGCTAATGGTATTGGTTATGTTGATCGTCCGTGTTTGTGAGCCTGCGACCCCATCTTGATGCGGTGGATATAAGCTAGAGGCGAGGGTTTCAAGCTGTTCCGCAGGAAGATGGAGCGGCAAAAGCGTTGAGGGCGCTTCACTGGTTTGGACACTAGGGAACAAATGGCGAGAAGTCACTGCCTTGGGTTTAGGTCGATAAGCTTGCAAGGCAATATCACTGTGATAGCCCGGGCTATAAAAAACTGTTTGACCATTTTCTTGGGTTTCTAACCATTGCAATAGTCGCCAATCATAAACTTGTTGCTTACTAGCTTGTAAGGCAGCGAGAATCTGTGTTTCAGTGATAGCGTTTATTCGTAGGGTATGATACGGCCGAGTCGGTGTGCTATTGCGTACAATCAATTGATTAATCGATAGGCCATTCCCCCATAGATTGATACCGTCACCGCCAAAGTCTTTAATTTGTAAGCGGCCAATACTGAGTTTGCCATCCCCGCTTTTCACTAAAGGTAAGAACGTATTTTCAATGACTAATTGATTGATAAACAGTTGTTGCCCTGCCTCTAGATGGACTTTTAAGCCTATATCTAGATTCCGATTTTTCCCCTGAATAAATAAAGTATCATACGCCCCTTCAGACGTAATACTGCGAATGATCGTCATAATTTGCCCCCAAATTGACTTTAGCCCGAATGATTATCCTATAGATAATACTAATTAGAGTGTTGTGAAAGTTTTTTGTTCAAAATCGCCGCAAATTTAATAAGGGATTTAGCAAAATAGCGGGTGCTGTTAGGCAAACCGCCATTAACGATGCTATGGATTTTTATCAGCCATGAGTGCAAGCTAGCTTCCTTTTATCAAGGCAGTTAGCAGTATTCTATGCCCACGCATGCACACACTTGGCGAGCTGATATTTATTTGTTGATTTCTACAGTCTTAGCAGGATTAGGTTGGATCTTTTCTAAAGAGGTGGTCTCGGTATGGCCACCACTATTATTTTTAGGGGTGCGTTTTTTCTTAGGCGGCCTGTTGTTGCTGCCCTTTGCGTGGTCTGCAGTTAAACAGCTAACAGCCATTGAATTTAAAATTATTCTGCGGGTGGGCTTAATCTTTTCCTTAGGGATGGTGTTATGGATGTGGGGATTAACACACTCTAGGCATTTAGGGGTCGGCGCTTTTTTGAACACCTTATCGATTGTTATCGTACCAGTGATTGCAATGGCTTATGGTGAACGCCCCAATCGCTTTGTGTGGCTTGCTTTGCCTGTTTCTCTGTTAGGGATGGCCTGTTTATTTTTAGAAAGCCATTTTGCATTGGGTATTGGTGAAATTGCTTTCTTAATGACTGCGGTTATTTTTGCATTAAGTTTTACCCTAACCAGCCAAGCAGCTTATCACTTACCCGTATTAGCCTTAACTTCGATTCAATTAATGATTGTTGGCGTAGTGGGCTTAGTCCTTTCCGCTGGCTTAGAAACTTGGAATTTTCAGCAACCTACGAGTTTATGGCTTTGGCTAGCCTTGAGTATTGTGGTCTCTACCAGTGGGCGCTTTTTAGTCCAAATTAAAGGCCAAGCGTTAGCACCGGCAAGTCATGCGATTTTGATTTTGAGCTTCGAGCCTGTTTGGGTTGCGATCATGGCAGCTATTTGGTTTGGGGAGACAATGAGTGCTTTGCAAATCACAGGCTGTGTCTTAATTTTCACTGCCGTATTAATGAGCCGCTGGAAGGTTATTTGGCAGCTACTAAAGGACTGATTTGCTTAGAAATAGTACAGCGTCTCTGTGATAGTCTTAGCTACACTTTAATTAATGATTAGGAAGTTAATTAAAATAAGTAAGCGAAGGATGAATCATGGATGCACAAAAAATCAAGGGAATTAGCCGTCGTTTGGGTGGTGTAGTGATCGTTAGCGGATGTTTATTAGTCAGTAGCCTGCATACCGTTCAAGCAGCTTGGAAATTAGAATGTGTTGGCAATAGCCCTGCTTGGAGTGTGGATGTCTTACCGAAATCTTTAAAAACTCGAATCGGTGGCAAAAGCGCTACCTTACCGATTCTAGCGAAGAGTCAAGCACATGGGCGTCATAATCGAGTCGCGATCAAAACTCAAGTTCGAGGAGCGAATCGCTCGGATCGTTTGGATTTGACTTTAACCTTTACTAAATCTTGTCGAAGTAGTGTTAATGGTAAACTTATGAGCTTTCGCGCTAAGGCTAAGTTTAATCAGACTCGTTTAAGCGGTTGCTGTCGGGCGGTGAGAGGCTAAACTCGTTTTGTTACTCAGTCTTAATACAGACTGGGTAACTGACTCATGGGCTAATGGGGGATTTTCAACGGTAGTATAATTTCAATTTGTAAGCCACCCTCGACTCGATTCTTTGCTTGAATACGTCCACCATGAAATATAATGGCGCGTTTAGCAATCGCTAATCCCAAACCATAGCCCTTGTTTTGCTGAGTCTGTGAGCTACGGCGGAAGGATTCAAAGATACTGTCTAATTCGTCGGTTTGTAAGCCTGCGCCATTATCTTCTATCAGAAGCTGGAGTTGTTGTTGATTTTGCTGCAATTGAATCTTAATACTAGAATGAGCAGGGGTATGCTGAATGGCATTACGCACAATATTTTCTAAGGCGCTATAGAGCAGATCACCATTCGCATGAATTAATAACTCTTCTTGGTTTAAATGATTTTGTAAATCGATGCTTTGTTGGTTAGTCATGGCTTCAAAACGGCTTGCTTCGACCAACATATTAAGTAAGGTGATTAAGTCAATATATTAGACCTCTTTCATAAATCATTTTCTAGCCAATTCAAAGTTATAAATGCCCGCCATTAAGTTAAAGCGCAACCCCAATCGTTGACGCCGATTCCGATACCGTGAG